>DASQAY010000194.1:0-3873 GCA_035635515.1 Candidatus Eiseniibacteriota bacterium
GCGCCGGATCTGCGGAAATCCGATGACGCCCGCCACGACGGCCAGCGCCGCCAGGATCACGGGCGGGGTTGTCAGCTGGGAGCGCGGCTCCCGAATCCGGTCGATTTCGAAACGGCGCCGGCGCACCGTCTCGCCCGAAAAGACGAGGAAGTAGAGACGGAACGCCGCCAGCCCAGACAGGAATAGGGCCGCGATCGCGAGGGTGATGAGAACACCATTGCCGTTCTGAATCAGGCGGGCCGCAATGGCCGTCTGGCTCCAGAATCCGCTCAGGGGGGGAATCCCGACCATGGCGGCCGCGCCGATCAGCATCGTCCAGGCGCTCAGCGGCAGCCTCCGCCAGAGGCCGCCCATCTCGAACACGCTGTCCGTGCGCATCACACCGACCAGGTTGGCGGCCACCAGGATCACGCAGGCGGTGAAGACGGCATGGGTCACCAGCTGGAAGGCCGCCGCCCCCACGCCCCGGGCGGCCAGCGCCAGGAAGACCAGTCCCATCTGGCTCATGGTCAGGTAGGCGATCACGCGGGGCAGGGACCGTTCCGCCAAGGCCCAGAGTCCGGCCAGCACCGCCGTGCCGCCCCCCACCAGGCCCACTGCCAGCAGGGCGCGCGGGCTGACCTGGAAAAGGGAAAAGGTGCGGGCCACCAGGTATCCGCCGGCCACGGCCATCCCGGCAGCCTGAAGATAGGCGGCGGTCGGCGGGGGCGCCTCGGTCGAGTCGGGCAACCAGACGTGCAGGGGAAACTGCGCCGACTTCCCCAAGGCCCCCAGCAGCACCAGCCCGGCCATGATGAACAGACCGGTGGCGCCCACCTTCCCGCCGCCGTACTGGAGAGCCAGCGCCCGAAAGTTGAGCTCGTGGAATCGGAAATAGATGTAGAGGATGCCGATCAGCAGCCCGGCGTCGCCGATGAGGGTGACCATGAACGCCTTGCGGGCGGCGCTGGCCGCCGCCGGTCGCTGCCACCAGTGGCCGATGAGCAGGTACGAGCAGGCGCTGACCAGGAGCCAGAAGAACAGCAGGGCAAAGAAGTTGTCGGCCACCACCACTCCTTCCATGGCGAACGTCAGGAAGGCCGTGATCACGAAGAAGCGGACGTAGCCGGAATCGCCGCGCATCGACTCTCGCGCATAGAGCTGGACGACGAGGCTGATGGCGGTGACCACCACCAGCATCACGGCAGCCAGGCTGTCGGCGACCACCCCCCACTCGAGCTTGAACTGGGACGCGGCGCCCGCCTCGTTCGTAAAGAAGGTGAGATAGGTCGAGTTGCGCTCCAGGTGGAGCGGATGGACGAGCTCGATCGCGAGGACCAGCACCGCCGCCACCAGCGCCGCGGCCGTGAAGACGATGGCGATCCAGGCGCTCACGCGCCGAGCATCGATGGTGAAGGTCAGGATGAGGATGAAGGCGACGAGCGGCGCAAAGAGCGCCAGCAGCTCGATGAACGTCGGACTCCAGGTGTCCAGCGGACCCCTGGCAGCCAGCAGCGCGGTCAGCACCCGGTCACGCGATGCTCAGCCGGCCAGATCGTCGACCGCCATAATGGCCCGCGGCCGACCGGCGACCCGGACCAGCCCCAGCCCGAGCATGACTTCGCCCGTCGACGTCAGTGCCACCAGGACGGCGAACGCCTGCCCACCGAGTCGGTGACCAGGCACCAGGTTGAAGCGCGAGAAGGCCGCCAGCGCCAGGACCGCGGCCGCAAACATGAGGTTGACACTCATCAGGATGACCGCCAAGTTTCGTTTGGCCACCAGGCCAAAAGCGCCGATGGCAAACAGGCCGGCCGAGATGCCCAGGATGGTTGAGATCCCGACGCTCATCGCCGGTCCCGCTTCCGCCTGGCGCCGGGCGCCTCGATGGGGCCCGTTGGCCGCTCGCTCGCCTGCGGCAAGCTGAGAATCCCGACGGCGGCGACCAGCACCACCAGGGCCGCTACCACCAGCCCGACCAGGTACTCCCCCCAAGTGGTGCCCGTACCCGGTACAAAGGTTCGCCACGTAGCGCGAAGGAGCGCGACGGCCATCAGCGCCAGGATCGCCACCGCGGCGATCGCCCCCGGGATCAGCTGGCCGCTGAACTCGCTCGGAGCGGCCTCACGGCGGACCCCCGGAACCACCAGCAGTCCGCCGGCCGCCACGATGCCGATGGCCAGCTGCACTGCCGCCACCACCGGCGCGTCGAGCACCCACGCCAGCACCGCCACCATCAGCAGGCACCCAACGAAGGCCATGGCGACCTGATCCAGCGAACGGAGCAGGACGACGCCGAGCCCACTGATGAGCACCAGCGCACCCGCACCGTAGATCGCAATCACCACTGGCGTGGACGTGATCAAAGTCCATGGAATTCTAGCTAAATAGGAGACCCGGCACGCGCCGTGGCGGAGGTTCGCCGGCCGTGGTGCGGCCGGCTCACCTCGAGGGCCGCGCTCGAGCCATCAAGGACACGCGCCGTGAGGTCTCGGAATTGACCATAGGAGTCGGGCGCGTCCAGTGCTCGACGGGGGATCAGGCTCGAGCTTGGAGCCGGCCGCCTGACTGCGGCCGGCTAGTACTCGACTTCTCCCTCGCCGGGCGCCCAGTAGGTCTCTTCCTTGATGGCCTTGTCGCCGAACCCGCGCCGCTTGAGGATGCCGCGCGCGTTGACGATCATCCCGGGGTTGCCGCACAGATATCCGGTCGTCTCTTCTGGCGCCAGGCCCAGCTGGTCCGAGTACTTGCGAACCAGGTCATCGACCCGCCCGCGTTCGCCCTTCCACTCCGAGTCTTCCCAGGGCCGGCTGATGGTCGGGATGTAGGTCAGCCAGGAGACCTGCTGGGCCGCCGCCTCGATCTCGCCCGCGTAGGCAAACTCCTGCGAGGTGGCGGCGCCCTGCATCAGGACGATGGTGCCGCCGAAGGGATGGCCGGCGGCCTCCTCGCGCAAGAGCGTCCGGATCATGCTCACATAGGGCGCCACTCCGGTGACGGTGCAGATCAGGTAGTGCTTGGTGTGGCCTGAGATGGTATCCAGGGCGAAGACCCCTTTGGCCTTCTTGCGCATCAGCACGGCATCCCCGATGGCCAGGTCGTACAGCCGCGGCGAGAGCGCGCCGGCTTGCACCCGTTCGATGTAGAACTCCAGCTGGTCCTCCGCCGGGCAGGAGACAATCGAGAAGGCGCGCTCCAGCACCTTGTCCTCGTGGTCGTGGAGCCCGAAGGCGACGTACTGGCCGGGCTTGAAGGCGAGACCTTGCTCCGGTCGGAGCCAGATGCTGAAGAGATCTTCGGCGTGGTCGACGCGGCGGGTGATGGTCGCCGGCGTGTACTTGTCGGTGTCAGCCATCGGCCACCATGGCGCGAGCCGGCACGATGAGATCGAGGGCGAGGGCTACGATCGCCAGCGCCAGGCCGCCCCAGAATGCCGGATCCGTGAGCGAGCGGTCCAGGAAGCCGGCCGCCAGCCGGCCGAACAGGACCAGCGCCGCCCCCGCCACCGCCAGCCAGTACATCCAGCGTCCACGGCGGGCGAGCATAACTGCGTAGAGGCCGCCCAGGCAGGCGAGGTAGACCAGCGGGATCAGGCCCGGCCCGATCACGCGGCCCGCGCGATTGGACCGCCGCCGACCACCCGCTCCCCTCCGTAAAAGACGGCGGCCTGGCCGGGCGCCAGCGCCCGCTGGGGTTCGTCAAAGACAAGGCGCGCCCGGTCGCCCACCGGGATCACGGTGGCCGACGCCTCGGATGCGTGCGAGCGCACCTTGACGCCGGCGCGGAACGGTAGGGCGGGTGCGTGGCCGGAAACCCAGCGCACGTCCTCAACCTCGCAGTCGGTGCGGAGCAGGTCGGCGGCGGTGCCGACCCGAACGGTGTTCGTCTCGGGCT
>DASQAY010000195.1:0-7542 GCA_035635515.1 Candidatus Eiseniibacteriota bacterium
GTCCATCGCCATCAAGGCCGACGTGTCCGATTCGGCGGCGGTGAATGACATGGTGCAGCGCACCGTCAAGGAATTCGGCACCATCGATGTGCTGGTGAACAACGCCGGTATCGAGACCCCGGCGCCGTTCCTGGACGTATCGGAAGACAGCTGGGACCGACAGCTCGACATCGATCTGAAGGGCGCCTTCCTCTGCGCCCAGGCCTGCGGTCGGGTGATGCGCGATCACGGCGGCGGGGTCATCGTGAACATCTCGTCGATCCACGAGGACCAGACCTTCCCGGGCTTCACCGTGTACTGCGCGGCGAAGGGGGGCCTGCGCATGCTCATGCGGAATGCGGCCCTGGAGCTGGCGGCCTACAAGATCCGGGTCAACAACATCGCCCCCGGCGCCATCGCCACCCCGATCAATGTACAGACCCTGCAGGATCCGGCCAAGGTGAAGGAACTCAGCCGCATCATCCCGCTGGGCCGGATGGGTAAGCCGGAGGAAGTTGCGCAGGTCGCCCTCTTCCTGGTGTCCGATCGCTCGTCCTACGTGACCGGTTCGACCTATTACGTGGACGGCGGCATGGTCCGCTACGCCGAGCCCCTCTAAGCCCACGAACGACCTTCGAAGTTTCGGCGAGCCAGCCACGTTTGCCCTAATGTGGGAGAGCTTCGCACGTCAGAGCTGAGGAGCGCGCGCTGGGGATCATGCGCAAGTCCTCGGGCGATCATCTGGCAGCGGATGTGATCGCGGCGCTGGCCGAGGTCGACGCCCAGGCAGCCTGAGAACAGGTAAGTCGTACCCACCGGAACCCAGGAAGTGGCGTATATTCGGCCGAGGGACTGCCGAAAATAGGGAGCCGGAGGGCTCGAGGAGGAAGCTATGGCCGAGGCAGGGACGAAACTGACCAACGAGCAGAAGCGCGCCCGAATTCGCAAGACCTACGACTTAAGTGCTCGAGGCGACTACGAAGGGTCAATCCAGGAAGGGTGGGCCGACGACGGTGTCTTCCACAGCCAGATGCGCGGCCGTGAATTTCGAGGCAAGGCGGCGATCCTTGACGAAGTCCGCAAGCAGAACCAGGAGGTCAAGACCACCTGGCATCTCCACGACGTCCTGGTGAGCGACGACCACGGTGTAGCCCTCCTCGAGGCCGAGCAGGAGGGCCAGCGCCGGCGGATCGTCCACATTCTGCACCTCGACGACGCCGGCCGGATCAAGGAGTCCTGGGCCGTCTTCAACCCGACCGAGTAGCGCCTTTCCCGCCCGTCTCGTCAACCCGTCGGCCGCCCGGGGTCGATAAGCTCTGACCTCTCTCCGCTATGGGGAGGGTGATTGTGGGTGCGCGCAGGCTCTCATAGATGGCGAGCAGGTGATCGAGATTCTGCCTGAGGCTGTAGCGGTCAACGGCGCGCGCGCGCGCCCGCCGGGCGAGATCGCGCCGGAAGTCGGGATACTCGAGCAGGGTCTGCAGGCCGAGCCGAAGCTGCCCGTCCAGCTCGCGGGGGTCCAGCACGATGCCAGCCCCGCGCAGCGCCTCACCATCACCGCCGACGTCGGTCGCGATGCACGCCGTCTCGCAGGCCATCGCCTCTAGCAGGGAAAGCGAGAGCCCTTCCACCGCCGACGGCAGGACGAAGACGTCCATAGCCTGCAGGATGCGGATCCGCTCGGCCTCATCCATGACGGGCCCGGTGAAGAGGACGCGAGGGCCCCCAAAGCGCCGCTGCAGCCGCCGGCGGTCGCCGCCCCCGCCCACCACCACCAGCATGTCCTGGTCGTGCACGTCGACATCCAGGAAGGCGCGAATGAGAGCCAGCACATTCTTCTCCGGATCGACGCGGCCCAGGTATCCGACCAGCGTCTCGGCTCCCAGAGCAGCCTTGTAGTCGGATTGCCCGGGGGCGTACTTCTCGACGTCGACGCCGTTGGGCACCACCGCGATGCTGCCCTCGGGCACGCCGTACTGGACGAGCAGCTCGCGCTGCTGGCTGGAGAAGATGATCACTCGGTCGTAAGCCGCGAGGGACTGGGAATAGACGCGATACAGGGCGCTGCTGATCCCCTGCCACAGGGAGAAGCGCGAGTCGTAGGGCACGTGGAAGGTCGCGGTCACCGGCAGTCCGAGCTCGTGGCAGAGGTCGGGCAGGCCGAAGTCGACCGACGTGGAGAAGCTCAGCGAGACGTGAACCAGCTCGACCCGCTCCCGCTGCAGCAAGTCCGTAATAGCGCGCTTGGTCCGCGGCGACGAGATGATGTACCGGTGGCTGCCGGTGAGTGATTTGAGCGCCATGCCGTCGTCCGTGGCGGCTGGTGTCTCCCCGTGGTGGACGAAGAAGACTTTGACCCCGCGAGCCCGGAGGCCAGCCACCATCTCTCGCGAGTAGGTCAGCAGGCCATCCCCGGAACGCCGGCTCTGGTGGCCCAACCAGGCCATGCGCAGGGGTTCGGTCATGCCGCCGGCACCCGCTGGAGCATGGCGCTCACCGTCTGGCCCGTCACGGGATGGACCAGCTGGGGATCGAGCTCGGCCAGCAGCTCCAGCAGGAAGCGCCGGTTGGGGAGCTCGGGATGGGGGATCTGGAGCGCGCCCTCGTGCACCACGTCCGAGCCATACAGGAGGATGTCGATGTCGATCTCCCGTGGGCCCCAGCGCGTCCGGGCGACGCGGCCAATGGTCGTTTCCAGCTGCTTGATCGCCGCCAGGAGCCCGGGCGGCGGGAGGCTGGTCTCCACCTCCAGCACCTGGTTCAGGAAGCGCGGCTGCTCGGTGACCCCGACCGGGGCGGTGTCGGCCTCGCGGGAGGCCCGCACCAACTGGATCCCGGCGGACGCCAGGCCTTCGCGGGCACGCGCCAGGAACTGCGCCCGATCGCCCAGGTTGCTGCCCAGCGCCAGATAGACGCGAACGGACCGGCGACGGACGATGGCGTCGGTCATGCGGGCCACCCGTACCATGGCCCGGACGTCGTGCACCCGCACCAGGTCGGCCCCGCCGGCGATCGACAGTGCCACCGCGGCGGCCGTCCCTTCCAGCCGATCGTCCACCGTCGCATTCAGTGTCTTGCCGATAAAGGACTTGCGCGAGGGCCCGATCAGGATGGGGCGGCCGAGCACCCGCAACTCGGGTAACCGCTGAACGATCTCCAGGTTGTGCTCGCGCGTCTTCCCGAACCCAATCCCGGGGTCGACGATGATCCGGTCCTCGCTAACGCCGGCTGCCACCGCGCGTTTTATCGCCTCTCGCAGCGCGACCGTGATGTCAGTGATTAGCTCGCGATACTCGGTCCCCCGCTGGTTGTGCATGATCACGACCGGCACGCCCAGCGCGGCCACCGCACCGGCCATGTCCGGATCGCGCTGCAGGCCCCAGACGTCGTTGACCAGGGTCGCCCCAGCCCGGACCGCCGCTTCGGCGACTGAGGCCTTGTACGTGTCGATGGAGATGGGGACGGACACCTGGCCGCGGAGTGCCTCGAGCAGCGGTAAGACCCGGGCCAATTCGGCTTCGGCTGTCAGGCCGGGGCCCGACCAGGTCTCCGGCCGGGTCGACTCGCCCCCCACGTCGACCAGGTCGGCGCCCTCCGCCTCCACCTGGCGGGCCTCGGCCGCGGCGGCGTCGACTGCCAGCACGCCATCCCCGGAAAACGAATCTGGGGTGACATTCACGATCCCCATCACGTAGGTGCGGGAACCCCAGGTAAACGTCCGGTCTCCGATTCGAAGCGGCGCCGGCGGGGCGTTCATCCTGCCTCGGAGGGTACCGCCTGGCAGGGGATCCTGTCGCGGCCTCAGCGACGGGGTCGAGCTAGCGGCAGCCCCCTGAGATCACCGTGCCCGAAGCCGCCCCCGGTTGCGAGGGGAAGAGGAGGTCAACGCTTCGGCCGCCGGGGCGATACAGGGCAATGCCCTTGGTGGTATTCATCCAGACGCCGTGGCTGTCGGCGACGACCGGCCAGGACGGGCCCAGCGAATCGGCAGCGCCCCAACCGCCGCCCGAGTTGATCAAGGTGGCAGCACTGGGCGCGGTGACCAGCCAGAGCTCGGTCTTCGTTTCCGAACCGACCTCGACCAACGGAAGCCCCTCCGGGTCCAGCCCGAGCACGGTGATCTGTTGGCCCTGCCGGTAGAACCAGGGAGTCACGTCGCCCGTCCTCAGATCGAGCCGAATCAGCCGATCCGCCTGGATTTTCCCGGGGGTCGTGTCGCCGGGCACCAGCTCACCAGACCAGGCTGCGTCGGCGCCAACCGTAAACCACTCCGTCCCAGCCGAGGTTAGCTTCCGGAGTGTCCCACTGTCGGGGTTCAGCAGCCACAGGCCGTCGCTGGAGTCGGTCTGGGGCAGGTGGTGCACCACGAACACGCCGGTCGCCGTAAAGGCTACGACGTCGTAGGCGCCCTTATCGAAGACGACGCGATCACGGCCGGAACGGACATCGACAACATGGACGCGGGTGCTGGTCGGGATGCCGGCGGTCCAATCGGCGTCGGTGTACGCATAGCGAGCGCCGTCCGGTGAAATGTAAGCGGGTGGCACGGGCAGCCAGATTGCCAGGGGCTGGTCGTATGCCGGCGCGCCGTAGCCCCGGAGCTGAGTCCCGTTAAAAGACGGGATGGTGGCCACCGTCAGCGTGGCCTGTGGGAACTGGATGAACGCGGGGTCCTTTCCGCCAGTCGTTGAGGTGAGTGCGACCGGAAGGCGGCAATTGAGCGCGCCGGGATTTGGGGTGGGGGAAGGCTGAACGGTCGCGACCGAGCCACAGCCGACCAGGATCAGGGCAAGCACCGCCACGGTGGGCTTCACGGGCGTTGAACGGTGGCCTACCCCTGGAAGTTACGGCTGAGAGCGCCGACTATCATGGCTCCGGATGAAGCTGAGCCAGCTGCTCGCCGGCGTGTCGGTGCTGGAAGCGCCGCCCGCGGATCCCGAGGTCACCGGGATCTGTTACGACTCGCGCCGGCTGCGACCGGGAGATCTGTTCGTGGCCATCCCGGGCACCCACACTGACGGCCACCGCTACGTCGAGGTCGCCCTCCGCGACGGGGCCGCGGCTGCGTTAGTCGTCCGGCCGCGGGGAACAGCCTGGCCGCAGGTGGTGGTGGAGGACACCCGGAAAGCCTTGGCCCAGGTCTCGGCGACGTTCTTCGGGCATCCCAGCCGCGACCTGCGCGTGGTCGGCGTCACCGGGACCGACGGCAAGACCACCACCACCATCCTGATTCACCAGATGCTGCTGGCGGCCGGTCGCGCGGCCGGCGCCATGAACACGGTCGACCTGCGCACGGGAGCGCGAGTGGACCCGAATGACTCGCGCCAGACGACCCTGGAAGCGCTAGAGATCCAGCAGCAGTTGAAACAGTTCCGGGAGGCCGGGATGCGCGATGCCATCATCGAGACCAGCTCCCACGGCTTGGCCCTAGACCGGGTGCTGGGCGTGGAGTACGACGTGGCCGTCTTCACCAACATCGCCCACGAGCACCTCGACTTTCACCTCACGCCGGAGGCCTATCGCGACGCGAAGGCCCGCTTGATCGATCTGACGGCGGCCGCCGCCGACAAGGGGGTCCCCAAGACCGCCGTCCTCAACCGGGACGATCCCAGCTATCCCTATCTCCTGAAGCATCCGATCGCACACCGGCTCAGCTACGGGGTCCAGCTGGAGGCCGACCTGAAGGCCACCAGGGTCGAGCCGGGATCCGGAGGGCTGCGCCTGGAGGCGACCACCCCTTTGGGCCCGCTGCACCTGGACCTCAAGCTCACCGGCCGCTGGAACGCCTACAACGCGCTGGCGGCCGCCGCGGGCGGGATCGCGCTGGGTCTGAACCTCGACCAGATACAGACCGGGCTGGAGCGCGTCACGGGCGTCCCCGGCCGGATGGAACGGGTCGATCTGGGCCAGCCGTTCATGGTGATCATCGATTACGCGCACACGCCGCAAAGCCTGGAGAAGGTGTTGCGCGAGCTCCGGCCGCTCACGCCGGGCCAGCTCATCGCGGTGTTCGGCAGCGCTGGCGAGCGGGACGTCGAAAAGCGCGCCTGGATGGGTGAGATCGCCGCCCGGCTCAGCGACTACGCGGTCTTCACCAACGAGGATCCGCGCGACGAGGACCCCCAGGCGATCCTCGACCAGATCGCGGCCGGCGCCCATGCCGTCGGCTGGCGGGACGGCACCGACTACCGCAGCATCGTCGACCGCCAGGCGGGCATCAACCATGCGATGGCCCGGGCCCAGAGAGGCGACACCATCCTGCTCGCCGGCAAGGGCCACGAACGCAGCATCCTCATCGGCCGGGACAAGCAGCCCTGGGACGAGCGAGCTGCTGCCGAAGCCGCCATCAAAGCCACCCTGGTCGTCTAGCGGCGCCGCGGGCGCCTATAATTTCCGTTCTCGAGGGAGCCTGGAAGGAATGTCACTTCTCGACGCGAAGGCGCGTGCGCGCCTGCGGGACAGTTCGTTCGCGTATGTCGATTCGAAGGGTCGTCGGCTTCTGCCGATCAATGACGCGCCGCACGTTCGGAACGCGCTGGCCCGCTTCGACCAGGTTCGCTTCGAGGACGACGCGGCGCGAGAGCGGGCGCGTCAGCGGCTTCTAAGGGCGGCCAAGAAATACGGGATAGCCCCGCTGGGCTTCTTCGATGGGCAGCTGCGAAAAGAGCGGCGCCAGGGCGAGCTCAAGGCGCAGGCCGTGGACATCGCGGCCTTGCCTCGAGGGCCGGTGACCTTCCTGCTCACCGACATCGAACGATCCACCCGCCTGGTGCGGCGGCTCGAGGACGCTTACGCGACGCTGCTTCGCGACGTGCAAGCGATCATCCGGACCAATGTCCGCCGGGGTGGCGGACACGAGGTCGATGCCCGAGCAGACGAATTCTTCGCGGTGTTCCAGCAGCCGGCGCGGGCGCTTGCCGCCGCGCTGGCGATCCAGCGGTCCCTCGGGAAGCGGGAATGGCCAGAGAAGCTTGTGGTCCGGGTCCGGATTGGGTTGCACACCGGTCAACCCACGCTCGGGGATGCAGGGTACGTCGGCATCGCGGTGAATACCGCTGCTCGAGTGTGCTTCGCGGCCCACGGAGGCCAGATCCTGGTCTCATCAGCAGCGCGGACCGCGCTGATAGGAGGCCTTGCCGACGGCCTCGCCCTGCGGGCCCTGGGCCGCTACATGCTCACCGGGCTGCCCGAGCCCGACGACCTCTTCCAGGTTGAGGCGACCGGCCTCATCCCCAAGTTCCCCCGACCGCGGGCGCGCCTCGCGTTGCGGAACTAGGACGTCAGCCGACAACGGCAAACAGCCGCCACTCGCCTGGCACCCCACGTAGGGTGTGGACACCGCGATCCGTGAACTCGAGACCGGAGCCGGCGACCAGGTCCTTGACCGTGCTGGACACCAGCACCTCGCCCGGCCTGGCCAGCGACGTCACCCGGCTGCCGATGTTGACTGAGACCCCGCGGACCTTGTCCCCGACCAGCTCGCACTCCCCCGTGTGCAGCCCAGCTCGGATCTCGATCCCGAGCCGAGCCAGTTCGTTGCGCATCGCACAGGCACAGCGGAGG
>DASQAY010000196.1:0-18259 GCA_035635515.1 Candidatus Eiseniibacteriota bacterium
TGGGGTTGACTACGATGGCCGCCGTTTTCGCCGGCATGACGTTCCCGACACTTGTTGTGCTCGTCTACTACGGTCCGATGCACGGCGGACCGACGGGCTACGGATTTCTGGAAGCCGCCATTGGGGCCGGTGCGATCATCGGAGCGTTTGCCGCCCCGGAGCTGATGAACAAGCTGAGGGCCGGATGGCTGATCCTCGCAGGGGTTGCAGGGATTGGCGTGTCGTATGTACTCGCGGGAGTGGCTTCCAACGTTGCAGTAGGTGTCGCCGTACTCCTTATCGCCGGGGCGGCCAGTACCGTTTATTACATCCCACTGATTTCCCTGACCCAGCGGGAGGCGCCGGATTACGTGCGGGGCCGCGTCATGTCGAGCAGGTTCCTGCTCGTTCAGGCCGGGTTGTTAGTCGGCATGGCTTTGGCTGGACCGCTTTCAGATCGCGTCGGAGCGTCGGTCGTGTTTATTGCCGCCGGCGGTCTGCTCATCGCCGCGGCGCTTCTCGGGCTTGGTTTCAGAGGGTTACGCGATGCGACGCTTGACGAGCCGAAACCAAGCCCTGTGAAAGTGTCGGCAACGGGCTAACTCGGTGTTCCTGTTCGTCCTCCTGGCGGCGGGGATCGTGCTCGCCGTCATCCTGGGAGGCGATGTTCGGCGTCTCGCTCAGATCCAGCTCAAGCATCCTGAGCTCCTCATCGCGGCCTTTGTGGGGCGAGGAATCGTTGTCCTGCTGGGCGCCACCCACTCCCTGCCTCTCATTAGTCTCGCCCGCCCCCTGAATGTGTTCGTGGGCCTCTTCCTGCTGGCGGTTGTCTGGCTGAACCGTCACCTGCCGGGCGCGCTCCTGTTCGGACTCGGGCAGACGCTCAATCTGGCGGCGATCGTCGCCTTCGGCGGGCGGATGCCCGTGTTGTTCCTGACGCCACCAGGCGGGATAGATGCCATCCATGCGTCGGCCCGGCTCGAGATGCTGCGCAGGGGCTTCGACCCCCTTCACGTCTATCTCGCGCATCCGACTGGACTCTGGTTCCTGGGCGACATCTTTGACATCTCGCTGCTCCACCATATTTCCGTGGTCAGCCTTGGCGACCTGTTCATGGTCGCCGGCGTGATCTGGCTGGTGATCCGGGTCAGCCAGCAGAAACGGTCGACGTTCGTGCCGCCGCGCGTGACGACCGAGTCAGCCGCGCCGTGAGTCAGACGCTCACCACGCTGGTCGTCAGCTATGGGCTGGTGGCCGTGTTTCTGCTGATGGCGGCGGAGAGCTGCGGCCTGCCGTTTCCGAGCGAGGTGATCATGCCGTTTAGCGGCGCCCTGGCCGCGGCTGGGCACCTCAATCTCGCCGGGGCGATCCTGGCCGGCGCGCTTGGGAACCTGGCGGGATCGCTCGTCGCCTACTGGCTGGCGGCTCGCTTCGGCCAACCGCTCCTCCTCGGCCCGGGTCGCTGGGTCGGGATCCGCCGGTCTCACGTGGAGCTTGCCGACCGCTGGTTCACCCGTTACGGGTTGCTGGCCGTCCTGATCGGGCGCGTGCTACCCGTGATCCGGACCTACATCTCCTTCCCCGCCGGCCTCGCCCGCGTTCGCCTCGAGCCGTTCGCAGTCCTCACCTTCGTGGGGGCCCTTCCCTGGTGCGCCATGCTGGCCCTGGCCGGCTTCTGGTTAGGCTCCAATTGGACCCGCATCTCCCGCCCGATCGAGTTCGCTGCGGTCGTGATTGCCATCGGGGTGCTGGCGGCCCTGGTGGTCTGGGTGTGGCGGGGCCGATCGGTTGCCGAGGCAGGCGTGCGCTGATCTGCGCATGACCTACCCCGCCTTCCCGTTTCCCCTTTGAGTTGATAGCACTGGTGCTGCTCTTCCTCGAAGTGGGGGGCTACGGTGGCATGGAGGTCCAGATGGGGGGGCGCCCCGCGTGATTCAGCGCAAACGGGTCGACCCATTCTGGGAAAGTCAGGACTCCCGTGCCCTCCTCTTTCTTGGAGTGCTGGCCGTCATTGCCGCTGTCTTTGCGTTCGCCATCCGCGGGATTCTGGGCCCCTTCCTGATCGCCGCGGTGCTGGCCCTGATCCTGAACCCGCTCGTCAACCTGGTCGAACGCTACCGGGTGCCCCGAGTGGCGGCGATCATCGGCATCTATGCCGCCGGGTTGGTGTTGTTCGCCGCGGGCATCGCCTTCATAGCACCACTCGCCCGGCAGGAATTCATCGCCCTGGTAAAACAGGGACCCGCCGTGGCGGCCTACTTCCAGGACCTGGCCGGCCGTCACCATGCGTTCTCGATCTTCGGGATCCCCGTCGACCTCCGCCAAAGCTACGGCACCCTCGCCGCCAACCTGCCCGCCCTGCTGGCCGGCCACCTCCAGTCGGTGGTCCAGAACGTGTTCACCGTTCTCAACTGGCTCCTGCAGGCTCTCCTCGTGCTCCTGATCGCCTTCTTCCTGGTGAAGGATGCCCACGCCATTCGTCGCTTCTTTGAGCAACTGATCCCCAGGGGCTACCGTGGGGACGTGCGGGCGGTGGCTGGGGAAATCTATCGGATGTTGGGCGCCTACATGCGGGGACAACTGCTGATCTGCGCCCTGGTGGGGGCGGTGACCGCGATCGCCATGTTGCTGGTCGGCGTGCCGTACTGGTTGGCGCTGGGGGTGGTGGCTGGGGCGACCGCCTTCATCCCCTTCATCGGGCCCTTGCTGGGTGCGCTCCCGGCCGTGGCGGTGGCTGCCTTCGTGTCCCAGTCCCCCAGCAAGGTGGTCCTGGTGCTCATCATTTACTTCATCATCAGCAACATCATCTACAACTTCATCTCCCCTAAGGTCTTCGGGGACGCGGTGCACCTGTCTCCGATGCTGATCATCTTGGCCTTTGTGGTGGGCGGCTACCTGGCCGGGATCCTGGGACTCTTCCTGGCGGTGCCGCTGGCGGCGTCGGTTCGTATCGTCTTCCTCTACCTGCAAGAACGCGTCTACGCGTAAGCTCGCCCTCCTTTCCGACATCCACAGCAACCTCGAGGCGCTGGAAGCGGTGCTGCGTGCGTTGCCGCCGGTCGACCTCGTGTTGGTGATGGGCGATGTGGTCGGCTATGGGCCGGACCCGAACGGCGTGATCTCTCGCCTGCGTGCCGAAGGGGTCCGGGCGGTGCAGGGAAACCACGATCGTGCCGTCCAGGATCCGAAGGTGCTGGAGTGGTTCAACCCGCATGCCGCGGCCGCACTCGAATGGACGCGTGGCGTCCTATCGGCGGAGGGTGCCGCCTACCTGGCCCGCCTGCCGGTGCAACGCCGAGTGGGTCCCCATCGCGTCGTTCACGGGAGCCCTCGCAAACCGTATATCTGGGAGTACATCCTGGAGTTCGGGCAGGCCAGCGAGATCCTGGAGGACCTGGGTGGCCGGCTGTGCTTTTTCGGGCACACACATTTGCCGCGGATTTTCACGATGGAGGACGAGGTGATCCCAGAGCTGGGGCCGGCCAGCCCCTGGTACCCATTGCCCCAACCGGCGCTGGTGAACCCGGGAAGCGTTGGCCAACCCCGCGACGGCGTTCCCGACGCGGCGTTCGCGGTAGTCGATCTGGACGGGCCGGCGGTCCAGTTCCACCGCGTGGCCTACGACGTCCCGACCACCCAGGCCAAGATCCTGGCCGCCGGGCTGCCTGAGATTGAGGCCGCCCGTCTTGCGCTGGGAATGTAAGGGAGCGTTCCTATAATGGGTCTCCTGCCATGAGGGTGATCATCGTGGGATGCAGCCGGGTGGGAGCCATGGTGGCTAAGGTGCTGGTCGCCGACGGCCACCAGGTCACCGTCGTCGACATCAACCGGAGCTCTTTCAACCGTCTGGGGCCGGACTTCCCGGGTGAGATGGTGTTGGGCAATGGCATTGATGAGGACGTGCTTCGCAAGGCGGGCATCGAGCAGGCGGAGGGCTTTGCCTCGCTCACCAACGGCGACAACCGGAACATCATGGCCGCCCAGATCGCCCGCGAGATCTTCCACGTCCCTCGGGTGATCACGCGCATCTACGATCCGATCCGAGAGAACGTCTACCGCGAGCTGGGCCTGGATACGACCAGCCCGACCCTGACCGGCGTCCGGGAGATTCACCGTATGCTGAAAGGCTGAGGGCGTGGGCATGTATGTGATCGTGATCGGGGGCGGCAAGGTCGGTTACTACCTGAGCAAACACCTCATCGAACGGGGATACGAGGTGACCTTGATCGAGAAGGATCCCCGCCGGGCCGAGGTCCTGACCTCCCAGCTGGGGGAGGTGGTGATGGTCGGGGATGGCGATGAGATGGCCTTTCTGGCCACCACCGGGATGGAGCGGGCCGACGTGGTGGTGGCCGTCACCGGCGACGACGAGGACAACCTGATCGCCTGCCAGATGGCCAAACGTAAGTTCGATGTGCCTCGGACCGTGGCCCGGGTCAACAACCCCTCCAACGTCCGGATCTTCAAGACGTTGGGGGTGGACGTGGCGCTCAGCGCCACCGAGGTCCTCCTCGACCTGCTGGAACGAGAGCTGGCCAAGGAGCCCGCCAAGCGAGCGCCGAGCTCCGAGCCTAACCCGAAGCGGTAGACGCCCGAATTGGACGGAGCGTAAAAAAAGGCCGGCCAAAGGGCCGGCCCGGGGGGTTTCGAGGACTGAGAGTTACACTCGGCTGCCGATTTTGTAGATCTTGGTGCCGCAGGTCGGGCATGAGCCGGTGGTGGCCGGCTTGCCATTCTTCATCGTGATCTGCTGGGCATCCTTGATTTCGACCTTCTTCTTACACTTCAGACAGTAGCCCGTAACCGCTGCCATCACAGTCTCCACTCTCCTTTTCATTGCTCCGCCGACGCCGGTAGCCCCTCCAAAAACTGCCCTAGGATAGCACAAGTTCCTGAATTCGGGCCGAATTCAAAATCCTGTGCAAAAACAGGTGCCTGCTTATACTGGGCGTCGTGCCAGGGGAGGGGGTGCTAGCGGAGCGGGTGGCGGTGGTCACCGGAGCCTCCCGAGGCATCGGCAAGGCGGTCGCCCAGCAGCTGGCCCGGCTTGGGGCCGGCGTGGTCGTCAACTACAAGTCCCAGGCCGAAGCGGCCGCCGCGGTGGTCGCCGAGATTGTCGCCCATGGCGGCGTGGCTGAGGCCATCGAGGGCGACGTGTCCCGCGCCGACGCGGTCGACGCCCTGTTCCGACAGGCCCTAGCGAGATTCGGTCGGTGCGACATCCTCGTCAACAACGCCGGCATCATCCGCGACAACCTGCTGCTCCGGCTGGAGGCGGCAGACTTCGACGCCGTCCTGGAGACCAATCTCAAAGGCGCCTTTCTCTGCGCGCGCGCCGCTCTCAAGCCGATGTTGCGCCAGCGCTTCGGCCGGATCGTGAATATGAGCTCGGTGGTCGGCCTCCACGGCAACCCCGGCCAGACGAATTACGCCGCTGCCAAGGCCGGGCTGATCGGCCTCACCCGCGCTCTGGCCAAGGAGGTGGGGTCGCGCCAGATCACGGTGAACGCGGTTGCTCCCGGCTTCATCGAGACCGACATCACCTCTCACCTGGGCGACGCCTCCCGCACCGCCCTCCTGGAGCGCATCCCGCTGGGCCGGCTAGGGACGGCGGACGATGTGGCCGGCCTGGTTGGGTTCCTGTGCACCCCAGCTGCCGCCTACATCACGGGCCAGGTGATCGCCGTCGACGGTGGCCTGATCCTCTAAGCAGCAGCGCGCCGGTCGGGCTAGACTGGAGCCGCATCGGTTCGGCCAGTCAGGATGGAGGGAGGGAGTCATGGCTCAGGCGGCTGCCGCATCCCAGGTGAAGACCAAATTCGTCGTCGAGGGGGACTATTTCGAGGCCTGCAGCTGCAAGGTGATGTGCTCCTGCATCTTCCTGGCCCCGGCGACCGAGGATCACTGCGACGTATTCATCGGGTGGCACGTCACCAAGGGTCAGCTGGGCGACGTCGACCTCAAGGGGCTGAACGCCGCGCTCGTCGTGCACTCGCCAAAGCAGATGACCGACGGTGGCTGGAAGCTGGCGCTCTACATCGATGAACGGGCCAGCAAAGAGCAGGCGGAGGCCCTGACCGGCATCTTCTCGGGACAGGCCGGTGGCCACCTGGCCAATCTCGGTCCGCTGGTGGGGAGCCTGGCGGGTGTGACTCCGGCGCCGATCACATTTGAGACTCGCGACGGGAAACGGCGGCTGGAAGTCGGTCGCTACCTTCGCGGCGAGATCGAGGAGCTCAAGGGCGGCGACGGCAAGAACCCGGCGGTCATCAGCAACGCGCCGTTCGGGGCGGTGACCCAGCCGGTGCGGAAGGGCAAGGCGGGCGTCGTGCGCTACGACCACTTCTGGACGGCCGAGGTCGACGGGACCAACGCGTTCCTTACCGAATTCCGGTACGAAAACTAGGCGCACCTCGGTCCCGTGATCGCCCAAGCCCCCTCGGTGCGACTGCGTCGGCAGCGCAATGTGCTCCTGGGCCTGCTCCTGGCACTGGCAGCAATCTGCTGGCTGCTGGTCGTTCGCCAGGCTGGCATGCCCGGAGCCATGGGACCGGCGATGGGCATGGCGTTGCCCGTGTTCCTGTTTGCGTGGGTAGCCATGATGGTCGCCATGATGTTTCCGACCGCGGCCCCGATGATCCTCATGTACGGCGCGGTCTCGGCGGGCAAACGGCAGCGGGCTGAGCCCTTCGTCCCCACCTGGGTGTTCGTCACGGGCTACCTGGCGGTGTGGGTCGGATTTGGCGTCCTGGCCTTCGGGGCCGCGACTGGCATCGACGGCCTATCGAGGGGATCGCCCTGGTTGATGGGCAACGCCGCCCGGCTGGGTGGCCTTCTGCTGGTAATCGGTGGGCTTTACCAGCTCTCTCCGCTGAAGAACGTCTGTCTGGCAAAATGCCGAAGCCCTCTGAGTTTCATTCTGACTTCATGGCGCGACGGCTACGCGGGGGCCTTTGCCATGGGTCTCAACCACGGGATGTACTGCCTCGGCTGCTGCTGGTTGCTGTTCGCGATTCTCTTCCCGCTGGGCTTGATGAACATCGCCGCCATGGTCGGCCTAACCGTGCTCATCTTTGCCGAGAAATCGCTGCCATTCGGCCTGGCCATCCCCCGCGTGGCCGGCGTCGCGCTGATCGCGTACGGCGGAATCGTCATCGTCACCTCAGCGGGCCTCCCGGGGATGGCGATGTAGCCCGAGTCTACCGAGGAGGAAGAGATGGCGACGAGAAATGCGGTGTCGATTCCTGGTCTTGGGTGGGCAGCGATTGCGGTCTCGACCCTGGTGCTGGCCGCCTGTGACACGGGCTCCAGTAGCGCCACACCCAGCGCTCCGTCCTCGTCCTTCAAGCTGCAGTCGGAATTCGTCAAGCTGGTGCAAGACGTCGGGCCCTCCGTGGTTCTGATCGAGACCAGCGTTGGGTTGGGGTCGGGCATCATTTACGACACTCAGGGCGACATCGTCACGAACAACCACGTGGTCACGGGCTCCCAGACCTTCCTGGTCATCACCAGCACCGGCAAGCAGTATCCGGCCAGCCTGGTGGGTGCGTTTCCACCAGATGACCTGGCCGTGATCCGAGTCCAGGCCACCGGCCTGCAGGCGGCCCGCTTCGCCAACTCCTCCACCCTCCAGGTCGGCGATATCGTCCTGGCGATCGGGAATCCGCTCGGCCTTCAGTCGAGCGTGAGCGAGGGCATCGTGAGCGCCATGCGCATGGCGGTCCCCGAGGGCAACGGGGTCAGCCTGCCGAGTGCCATCCAGACCACGGCCGCCATTAACCCCGGCAACTCTGGAGGGGCGCTCATCAACCTCAACGAGCAGGTCGTCGGAATCCCAACCCTAGCGGCGACCGACCCCCAGCTGGGTGGAGGCGCGGCTCCGGGGATCGGCTTCGCCATCCCTTCCAACACAGTCACCTTGATCGCCGACCAGCTAGTCAAGAGTGGTGCTGTCACCAATTCCGGCCGGGCCGCCCTGGGCGCTCAGGTGGCCAACACGGGTGGGACCGGCGCCTTAGTAACGACGGTCAAGACTGGCGGGCCTGCCGACCTGGCGGGGATCAAGAAGGGCGACATCATCAAAGCCATCGCTGGGCAGTCCGTCACCGGGGCCCAGGCCGTGGCCGACGTGCTGGTCACCCTCAAGCCGGGCCAGCAGGTGTCGGTCAGCCTTCTTCACAGCGACGGGAGCACCGCATCCGTAAAGGTGACCCTTACCGAGCTCCAGTGATCTGGTGACCCTTACTTCTCGTAGCGGGCAAACACGACGGTGGCGTTGTGGCCGCCCAGGCCAAAGGAGTTGGACAGCGCCACCCCGATAGGGGCCCGCCGGGCCATATCGGGTACGTAATCCAGGTCGCACTCCGGATCCGGGGTCCGAATGTTGATGGTGGGCGGCATCACCTGATCGCGAAGGGCCAGCGTGGTGAATACCGCCTCGACCGCACCGGCGGCGCCCATCATGTGCCCGGTCATGGACTTGGTGCTGCTCATCGCCAGGTGGCCGGCATGCTCACCGAAGACCCGGTGGACGGCGTCAGTCTCGAACTTGTCGTTGAGAGGGGTGCCCGTGCCGTGGGCATTGATGTAGTCGACGCGGTCGGCGGGGACCTCCGCGGTTCGCAGAGCCCTGATCATACAGCTGACGGCGCCGTCCCCCTCCGCAGGAGCGGCCATGTCGAAGGCATCGTTGCTGGACCCATAGCCCAGCAGCTCGGCGTAGACTCGGGCCCCGCGGGCGATGGCGTGGTCTAGATCCTCCACGACCAGGGCTCCGGCTCCCTCCGAGATCACGAAGCCGTTGCGGTCCTTGTCGAAGGGCCGGGATGCCTGGGTGGGGTCCGGGTGATTGCCCAGCGCCCGCATGGCGGTAAAGCCGGCGAAGATGACGGGCAGGATGGGGGCTTCGGCGCCCCCCGCGATCACCACCGCCGCATCACCGCGGCGCACCGTGTGGAAGGCCTCGCCCACGGCGTGGTTGCCGGTCGCGCAGGCGGACACGACCGCCATGTTCGGCCCCCGCAGCCCCAGGGCGATGGCGATGTGGCCCGAGCAGGAATCGGGCAGCATGTTGGGGAGGAAGAAGGGGCTCACCCGCCGCAGGCCGCGCTCCTGGAGCACCTTCTGCTGCTCCAGCAGGGTTCCCAGGCCGCCGGCCGCGCTCCCGAACACCACGCCAAAGTCATCCTGGACCCCGTTCTTGGTGAACCCGGCGTCGGCGAACGCCTCCTGGGCGGCGACCAGGCCGAGCTGGGTGTAGCGATCCATGCGGCGCAGCTCCTTGGGCTCCACCCGCCCGCTGGCGTCGAAGCCTTTGACCTCGCCCCCGATCTGCACGGGGAAATCGCTGGGGTCGAAGAGGGTGACCCGGGCCACACCCGACTGGCCCTCCAGGGCGGCCGCCCAGCTACTCGGGACGTCGTTCCCGATCGGCGTCACGGCGCCGAGCCCGGTGATGACGACGCGCTTCACGCCGGTCGCGGTTCGGTGCCGGTGAGCAGCCCGCGGGCGATCTCGCGATCGCTCATGGTGACCACCTGCACTTCCTGGCTGATCCGGCGGATCAGTCCCGAGAGCACCTGGCCGGGACCGATTTCGAGGAATGCGGTGCTGCCCCGCTTGATCATCTCCACCACGGACGCCGACCACTGGACCGGGAGCAGGATGTGATCGGCCAGCTCCCGGCGGATCTCCTCGGCGGTGGTCAGCACCTGGCCGGTGATGTTGGCCACCACCGGGATGCGGGGCTGACGCAATGGCAGGCGGGCCACCAGGTCGGCGAACTGGGCGGCTGCCCTGGCCATGAGCGGGGAGTGGGAGGCGATACTGATCGGCAGGCGCACCACCCGAGTAGCGCCCCGCTGACGAGCCAGCGCCGTGGCGCGATCCAGGGCGGCGGATTCGCCTGACAGCACGAGCTGTCCTGGCGAGTTTGCATTGGCCAGGCTGATGATCCCGGCAGCCCCGGACTCGGCCACGATCTGTTCCACCACCGGCCGCTCCAGGCCCAGCACCGCCAGCATGCCGCCAGGTCGGTCTTCGCCGTTGGCCTTCATCAGCCGGCCGCGTTCGCGCACCAGCTTCAGCGCGGTCTCAAAATCGATGACGTCGGCGGCCACCAGGGCCGTGAATTCACCCAGGCTGTGGCCGGCCACGTAGCGAGGCGCCACGGTCTGGCCGGTCGCCTGCCAGCGCTCCTTGAGCGCCGCCAGGCAGGCCACACTCACCGTGAGAATGGCCGGCTGGGCGTTGACCGTATCGTTGAGTTCCTGTTCTGGACCTTCGAAACAGATCCGGGTCAGGGGAATGCCCAGGATCTGGTCTGCCTGCCGGAAGACCTGGCGGGCGGCCTCCGAACTGTCGTAGAGAGCCTTACCCATGCCCACGTATTGGGATCCCTGTCCTGGAAAGACGAACGCCACATGTCCGATGCCGAATGTGGCGTTCAGCATGAGTGGCGCCGCCGGCTAGGCGACTCCCACCTTCCCCTTGACGTAGTTCCAGGCTTCGCCGACGGTGGTTAGCTTCTGCGCTTCGTCGTCGGAGATCTCCATGCCGTACTCTTCCTCGAAGGCCATGATTAGCTCGACCAGGTCGAGCGAGTCGGCACCCAGGTCGTCGGTGAACTTGGCTTCGGGAGTGACTTTGTCCACCTCAACGCCCAGTTGCTCAGCAATGATGCCGCGAAACTTCTCGAAATTCACCTCAGCCATCCCATCCTCCCTGGCGGGGTTTTGCGTCAGTCGAGTTCCGGGTCACGCCGGGCGCGAACCCGAATTCGGCATATACAATAGCCGACTCCCCGCCTTTAGGCAGCCCCCTTCTGAAAACCATAGTCCTGCCCGCCACCAATAGTTACGAACGTAACCGGTGCGGAAATGCCGCCATATAATGCAGCGTGTCCTCAGTCTTGCCGGCCAGGGCTGGCGCCCGGGCCGGCACGGTGACCCTCAGCGCCATTGCCGGGATTGGCGTCTACGTTCCCCCGGCAACGGTGGCCAGCGCTCCCCAACCGACCGGCACGGCTGTGCTCGGTGTGTCCGACCGCGTCCAGGGGCGGCAGGGCGAAAGCACCCCCTCCCTGGCGGCCGAAGCAGCCCGGCGAGCCATGCAGTCGGCGGGCGTCCGATCCGACGAAATTGACCTGGTGGTGGTGAGCACCACGTCACCCGATGTCCTCTGGCCGAGTACCGCCTGCCTGGTTCAGACCGAGCTGGGCCTGCCCATGGTGGGGAGCTTCGACCTCTACGCGGCCGAGGCCGGCGTCCTGATGGCACTCGGCGTGGCGGACCAGTATGTGCGCAGCGGGAGCCGCGGGGCCCTCGTCATCGGCGCCGAGACGGACAAACAACTGGTCGAGCCGGCCGGGCCGCCCCGGGCACACGGCCGGGCTGCGTCCGCAGTCGTCCTCCGTCCCGCCGGCGATGGCGAGCTCCTCTCGTGCGTACTCGGCGGGGCCGCGGCGGGCGATACCGCGTCGCGCGACCGAGCCCTGCTGCTGGGTCTCTCCGGGGCGGTTGATCAAGCCCTGCTCCAAGCGGCGGTGCCGCTGTCCGCCATCGACCTCGTCATCGGTGAGCAAACGGCTCCCGAGGTGATGCGGGTCTGGGCGCGCAGCCGGCAGCTGCCGCTGGACCGCCTACTGCTCGACCCGGACCGGTATCGGGGGGCATTTGCGGCGGCGCCGTTTGTGGCGTTGCACGACGCGGTGGCGGGCGGCCGGCTGCGGCCGGGCAGGCTGGCGCTGCTCCTGTCCTGTGGACAGGGTCCGGCGTGGGGTGTCGCCTGCCTGCGATGGGGAAGCGTGGCGGTGCCGGCATGATGAACGGTGTTCGGGTGGTGGTCACCGGGACGGGCATGATCACGTCCCTGGGTCACACCACGCGGGATACCTGGGAAGGCCTGAAAGCCGGTCGGTCTGGGATCCGTCGAATCCGGGCCTTCGACCCGACCGGGTCTCCCAGCCAGGTGGCCAGCGAAGTGGTCGACTTCAAGCCGGAGCAGTACCTCGACCGCAAAGAAGCGCGCCGGATGAGTCGCTTCGTGCAGCTAGCCATGGTGGCCGCCAAGGAAGCGATGCAGGACTCCGGGCTCATCATCACGGAGGCCAACCGCGACCAGGTGGGGGTGCTGGTCGGCACCGCGATCGGCGGCCTGGAGCAGATGGAGGAGGCCCATACCACGCTGGTAACGCGGGGCGCCTCCCGGGTCAGCCCCTTCACCGTGCCCATGATGATCGGGGACATGGCCGCCGGGCAGATCTCGATCGCGGTGGGCGCTCGGGGGCCGAACTTCAGCATCGCGTCGGCATGCGCATCGGGCGCGCACGCCATCGGCGAGGCGTACGAGACCATCCGCCGAGGGGATGCGGTGGCGATGCTGGCGGGCGCCAGCGAATCGGCCATCACCCCCCTGGCGCTGGCCGCGTTTTGCGCGGTGCGGGCCGTCACCACGGCCTCCGTGCCCCCCGACCAGGCCAGCCGGCCGTTCGACCGCAACCGCGACGGCTTTGTGATGGGTGAAGGGGCCGGCATCGTGGTGTTAGAGGAGCTCGAGGCCGCGCGGCGGCGAGGCGCTCGGATCCTGGCCGAGGTGATCGGGTACGCGGCCACCGCCGACGCCAGCCATATCACCGCGCCCGATCCCGTGGGCGCCGGCGCCGCGGAAGCCATGCGGCGGGCCCTGGTCAAGGCGCACGTGACCCCGGTGGATGTGAGCTACATCAATGCCCACGGCACCGCCACCCAGCTGGGCGACGTGGCGGAGACACTGGCCATCAAGGACGTTTTCCAGGAAGCCGCCTACCGGGTGCCCATCAGCTCGACGAAATCCATGCTCGGCCACCTGCTGGGCGCGGCGGGTTCGGTGGAGGCGGTCATCTGCGTGAAAGCCATCCAGGAAGGGGTCGCCCCGCCGACCACCAACCTGGTCGATCCGGACCCACAGTGCGACCTCGACTACATTCCGGAGGGAGCGCGCGAGCTCAACATCGACGTGGTGCTCTCCAATTCTTTCGGCTTCGGGGGTCACAACGCGTCGCTGGTCCTGCGCCATTTCGCCGGCTAGGCGAACGCCCGTTTGACAGCATCCCGATCCCGAAGTACAGTCCGCGTATGGTGCCCGGGCTGAAGCGTTTTGGCGCGCCGCGCGCCGGCTGCCTCGGATGGCGAGGATGTTCAAAGAACCTTCCCGCGGGAAGGTTCTTCCCTTGTTGGGGACATCCGTGATCTTCCTCAGCGACTTTCTGAACGCCGAGGTGGTCGACGTCAAGCAGCACCGCGTCGGTCGGGTGCAGGACCTGATCGTGCTGATGACGGACCCCTTCCCCAAGGTGACGGGGGTGATCCTTAAGGGAACCAGGGTGCGCAGCATCGACTGGTCCCTGGTGCGCAGCTGGGACAACAAGGAGCTCAGCCTGAAGGTGGAGGGCAGCCAGCTGCAGCCGCACCAGCGGATGGAGGCAGAGCTGTGGCTCTCCCGCCAGGTCCTGGACAAGCAAATCGTGGACATGGACGGGCGCCGCGTCGTGCGGGTCAACGACCTGCAGCTCTCGCAGGTGGACGGCAACCTGCTGCTGGTCGGCGTGGACATCGGGGCCCGAGGGCTGATGCGGCGGGTGGGGCTGGAAGGCCTCGGGCGCCGGGTGGCGGCCATGCTGGGCCTCGACTGGCCGCACAAACTGATCTCCTGGGAAGCGGTTGACCCGGTCAAGAGCGATGTCAGCTCGGTCAAGTTGCGGATCGCGCATACCAAGCTGGCCGGGATGCACCCGGCGGACATCGCCGAGATTGTCCACGAGCTGAGTCCCGACGACCGGAGTGCCGTGTTCGCCGCCCTCGACGATGAAAAGGCGGCCGACACCCTGGAAGAGATCCAGGAGACGGGCATGCAAGCCTCCATCCTGGAGCGGCTCGACGTCGAGCGTGCCTCGGACATCCTGGAAGCGATGAAGCCCGATGAGGCGGCCGACCTGCTGGCCGACATGCCCAAGGAACGGGCCCAGCTGCTGCTGCAGAAGATGGAGGAGGACGAAGCCGAGGACGTGGAGGAGCTGCTCGCCTACCGGGAGGACACGGCGGGCGGCCTCATGACCACCGGGTACGTGGCCGTCCTCCACACGTTGACCGCCGCCCAGGCCATCGACCGTCTGCGCGAGCTCGAACCCGATGCCGAGTCCGTCTACTACGTCTACGTCATCGATGAGGAAGAGCATCTGCTGGGCGTGCTCTCGCTGCGCGACCTGATCGTGGCCAAGCCGGACACGCGCATCCGAGACTTCATGATCGAGAAGGTCATGTCGGTGCCGGTTGACGCCAGCATCCGGGATGTGGGTGCGGTCATCGCCAAGTACAACCTCCTGGCGGTGCCGGTGGTGGACCAGCACAACCGGATCCAGGGCATCGTGACCGTGGACGATGTGATGGACCGCGTGCTGCCGCCGCGGGTGGCCGCCCGGAGGCGACGGATCTTCTGATGGCGCGGCTCGGAAAGCTCGAGCAGCCGCTGCGCTTCGTGCGCAGCCGCCGCGGAAGGCTGCTCGTGTTGATCTCGGTGGTGGGGCCGGGCGTCATCACCGGCGTGACCGACGACGACGCCACCGGCGTCACGGGCTACGCCCTGGCCGGCTCGCAGTTCGGCTATGACCTGCTGTGGGTCCTCGTCGTGACGTCGATTTGCCTGTGGCCGATCATGGAAATGGTTGCCCGGATGGGCGTGGTGACGGGCAAAGGGCTGTCCGACCTGATGCGGGAACGCTTCGGGGTGGCGCCCACCTTGTGGGCCATGCTCCTGCTCTTCATTGCCAACGCGGCAACCACCGTCGCCGAGTTCACCGGCATCGCGGCGGCCGCCCAGTTGCTCTTCCCGTTTGCGGGCGACACGGCGCGATACGTGGCGGTCCCGATCGCCGCCGTCCTGGTCTGGGTCCTCGTGCTGCGCGGCAACTTTCGGATCGTCGAGCGCGTCTTGCTCGTCCTGTCCCTCGTCTTCGTGGCGTACGCCATCTCCGCCTTCATGGCGCACCCGCCCTGGGGGCAGGTGATCCGGCAGACATTCATCCCCACGTTCCATGCCAACACCGGGTTCATCCTCATCTTCATCTCCGTGATCGGCACGACCATCACGCCCTGGATGTCGTTCTTCCAGCAGTCGAACGTGGCCGACAAGGGCCTCCATCCAGCCGACCTGGGCTACGAGCGAGCGGACACGGCCATCGGCATCTTCATGACCCAGATCATCGCCTTCTTCATCATCGTGGCCTGCGGCGCGACCATCTTCGCCCACCACGTCGCGGTGAATCCCAGCGATCCCTCGGCCTTCAGCAAGATCGCCTTGTCCCTGGCGCCGCTGGCGGGCCAGTACGCCACCCTCCTGTTTGCCCTCGGCCTGATGAACGCATCCCTGATGGCGGCCTCCGTCCTTCCCCTGACCACGACCTACGCGATCACCGAGGCGTTTGGACTGGAGCGCGGGATCGACAAGTCGTTTCGCGAGGCGCCGGCCTTCCTCACGATCTACACGACTCTGATCGTGCTGGGCGCCGCCATCGCCATGTTCCCGGGCGCGCCGCTGGCGCTGATCACCAACCTGCCCAACATCGTCAATGGGCTGCTACTCCCGCTCCTCCTGCCATTGCTGCTCCTGCTTGCCAACGACAGGCGGATCCTGGGGCGCTACGCCAATGGGTTGTTCACGAACGTGCTGTCGGGTGCGGTCTTTGTGTTCCTGACCGGGGTGACAGTCGTCTTCCTGGCCTCAATCTTCTTCCCGGGACTGTTTGGCAGTTAGCGGCCGCTCTGGCCGAGCTGGAGCTCGGCTTCCCGCCGGAAGGTCGCTTCGGCTTCGGCGCCGAATAGGACGAAACGGACCAGCTGGACCGAGGCTCCGGTCTTCGCCTGCCTGACGACCTCCTCCAACATGATGCGGGCGCAGTCCGCCAGCGGGAAGCCGGCGATGCCGGTGCCGACCGCGGGGAAGGCGATCGAGCGCAGGCCCTTCTCGGCGGCCAGCTCCAGGCTGCGGCGGGTCGATCCGCGCAGATTGTCTGGCGTGGTCCTGCCACCCAGGCACATGCTGGCCGCGTGGATCACCCAGGCCGCGGGCAGCCGCCCACCCTGCGTGATGGCGGCATCGCCGACCGCGATCGGGCCATGGGCCGAGCATTCGCGCTGAATCTCGGGCCCGCCGCGGCGGGCGATCGCGCCGGCGACCCCACCACCCAGGATCAGGTCGTTGTTGGCGGCGTTGACAATGGCATCGGTCGTCTCCTCGGTGAGGTCACCCTCGACCACGTCAATGGTGGTGGCGCCGACGCGCCAGCTCAGCCGGCGGCCTCGGTGGCCATGGCCTCCAGGGTGGCCATGCGGGCCTCCACCGCCGCCCGGGTCAGGCCCCGCAGACCGGCCACGCTGAAGTGCTGGATGGTGAAGGAGGCCATCACCATCGCATAGGCCAGGGCGGTGCGCACCGTCGCGGGATCCTCGTGCTGGACCTGGGCCAGGTGGCCCAGGAATCCGCCCGCCACCGCATCGCCGGCGCCGGTGGGATCCGTTGGAGGGTCGACTGGCAGGGCCGGCAGGTGGATGGCCTCATCGGCGCGGTAGAGGGTGGCGCCCCGCGGACCCTCCTTGAGGACCAGGCCGCGGAGCGTGTAGCGGTGGCGCAGCCGGTCGGCCGCTGCCTCCACGGTGGTCGTCTCAGCCAGAGCCATGGCTTCGGCGCCGTTGAGGAAGAGGTAGTCGAGCCGTTGCAGGACCGGCTCAAGGGCTGCGCGTTGTTCCCGGATGTAAAGGCGCATGGTGTCACCGGCGACCAGCCACGGGTGCTCGAGCTGCTCCAGGACCTGCAGCTGGTAGCGGGGCTGCATGCTCCCCAGGAAGATGATGGGAGTGGTCCGCTGGTCGGCCAGGAGGAGCGGGTTGAAATGGCGGTAGGCGCCCTGATCCGACGTTTCGAAGGATGTGGTGCCGGTGGTGTAATCGTGGACGGCATTCCACCGGTAGGTGGGCTCGCTGGCCTCCACCACCCCGCGGAGGTCGACGCCGGCCGACGGCATGGCCGCCCGGAAGTTGGAGGCGAAGTCCGGTCCGACGGTGGCGATCACCTGCACCGGCGCGAAGAGACGCGCCGCCAGGGTGAAGTAGGTGGCCGATCCGCCCAGGCCGTCCTGGTTGGCGCCCATGGGTGTTCGAACATCATCGCGGGTGATGGTGCCGGCCACGAGGACCGGCCATGCGGCCGACGTCGTCCCCTCGGGCCTCACAGCGGCCCAATTGTACGGGGCCCGCTGTCTGGGTTAGACCGCCAGCAGCTGGGGGTCGGGCCGGCCCAGCTCCGCTTCGATCGAGGCGATGAACCGGCGAACGGCCTCCGGGTTGGTCAGCAACCACGCCCGATCGCCATGCCCGTCGTCGATGACTGCCATGGCCGTCTCATCCCCCAGGACAGCCGAGAAGGACAGGCCTGCCAGCCAGCCCAGGCCTGCGTCGCGGCGGTCCGCCTCTGGCGGCAGGGGAGTGGTCGGGGAGGTCGCCACCACGGCGCGCCGAGCGGCCCGAATCAGCGCCACCTCACGATCCCAATCGGCCCGCACGGCCACCGGGTCGGGGCGGCCGAGGTAGACGGTGTACCGGCCGGGGCGACGGAGGGGCAGGCTCTCCACGATCCGGCGGAGCAGGGTGACGGACTCGCGATCCGTAACCTGCCGGGTCTCGGGATCCGCGCTGAGGGCGGCTGGAATCCTCTCCACGAGCTCACCCTAGCACAAAATTGGCCCGAATGCAAACATTTGTTCGCTAAGCGGGGACATAGCTACAGTTCGGAAGCGGGAACGAGGTCAATCGCTACCGGAACAGCGAAATGATCTTGTCGCGGCGGGGGCGGCGACGGTCCACTTCCGCCTTCATCAGTGCCGCCTGGGCCTCGAAGAGCAGCTCGCTGCTGCGGTCAACCGAGCGGTCAATTCCCAGGCGTGCGGTATACCCGTCGCCGACCTGGCCCAGCAGGTGGACAATCCGGCGCCAGATGTCCGTGGGGATCAACGGCAGTCGACGGACCCGACACTCTTCTACTGCCAGCATGAGGAAGTCCGTTTCGCGGAGCTGGCTTCGTGGGGTGACCGAGCGCCTCCGCTGCCACGACCAGAATCGCTGCTGCTGAATCTCAAGCACGGTCCGTTCGATCATCGGTGAAACCTCATCATAGACCAGGGTGCGAGCATGGAGAGGCGCCCGGTTCGGGCTGGAATCACGGAGGTTGGATGGAAACGCGCATCGATGGGACC
>DASQAY010000197.1:0-2299 GCA_035635515.1 Candidatus Eiseniibacteriota bacterium
CTTCACCAGCCAGGCATGGAACCTGGCTTTCAGCTTCCACCAGTCGCTGACGACCATCCCCAAGGACCTGACCGATGCCGTCACCATCTACCGGCTCAGTCTCTGGCAGCGGTTCACCCGGCTCGAGCTGCCCTTCGGCACCATCCCGCTGATCTGGAACTCGATGATGAGCTGGGCTGGCGGGTGGTTCTTCCTGATGGCCGCCGAACAGCTCACCCTGGGGAGTCAGAACTTCCAGCTGGCCGGGCTGGGCTCGTACTTGTGGACCGCGGCCAACGCCGGCGACGCGGGGGCCCTCCTGCTCGGCCTGGGCACCCTGGTGATCGTGATCGTGCTGCTCGACCAGTTCCTCTGGCGCCCGCTGGTCGCGTGGTCGGACCGGTTCAAGGTGGAGTTAACCGCGGGCAGCACCACTCCCACATCATTGGTGCTGCGCGAGTTGCGGCGGTCGGCCGGGCTGCTGTGGGTTGGACGCCATGTGGCGATGCCGCTGGGCGACTGGTTGGACCGCGTCCTGAGCCGTCGGGGTATCCACGACACGGAGCCGGACGCGCCGGCGAGGCCCACCGCGATTGGCCGCCTGGCCCGCTGGCTGATCCTGGCGCTGGTCGCGGCCGGGCTGGGGCTCGCGCTGCTGAGCGCGTTGCGGCTCGTTGTCCAGGTTTCGCCACGCCAGTGGCTCTACATCGGCGAAGCCGCCGGGGCGACGCTGCTGCGGACCTCAGCCGCCCTGGTCATCGCGGTGCTCTGGACCGTCCCGGTAGGCGTGGCCATCGGCCTCAGCCCCCGCTGGTCCCAGCGGTTGCAACCGGTGGTGCAGATCTTCGCCTCGATCCCCGCGCTGGCAATCTTCCCGGCACTCCTGGTGATCTTCCTGAAGGTGCCCGGCGGCCTGAACATCGCGGCGGTGGCCCTGATGCTGCTGGGCACCCAGTGGTACGTTCTCTTCAATGTGATCGCCGGCGCCATGGCCATCCCCGAGGACCTCCGCGAAGCTGCCGATGTGTACAAACTCCGCGGGTGGCGCCGCTGGCGATTCCTGGTTCTCCCGGCGATCTTCCCGTTCCTCGTCACCGGGATGATCACGGCGACCGGCGGCGCCTGGAACGCGAGTATCGTCTCGGAGTACGTGACCTTCGGCGGTCACACCTATACCACCATCGGCCTGGGGGCCACCATCGCCGCCAGCGCGGGGGCGGGGAATTACGCGGTGCTGCTGGCCGCCACCGTCACCATGGCGGCCATCGTGGTGGCGGTCAATCGCCTGCTGTGGCGGCGCCTCTATCGAATGGCCGAGCAGCGCTACCATCTCGACTGAGGACTGGATGGCTATCACCGCCCAACCGGTTACGAGTCCGAACGGCCCACCGCTGATGGCCGCCGAGCACGTCTCGAAGACCTACGGCGAAGAAAAGAGCCAGGTCCTCGTCCTGAAGGACGTCACCCTCCAGATCCGGCCCGGTGAATTCATCGCCCTGCTGGGTCCGTCGGGCTCGGGCAAGTCCACGCTGCTGCGCATCCTGGCGGGGCTGCTGCCGCCGTCCAGCGGGCAGGTGTTGGTTCATGGCAAACCGCTCGTCGGGACCAATCCCTCTGTGGCCATGGTCTTCCAGAGCTTTGCGCTGCTCCCCTGGCTCACGGTGCTCGACAACGTGGAGCTGGGCTTGCTCCCCAAAGGTTTCAGCCCCGACGACCGGCGCCGGCGCGCGAAAGCCGCGGTGGAGCTGATCGGGCTCCACGGGTTCGAGAACGCCTACCCGCGGGAGATCTCCGGCGGCATGAAACAGCGCGTCGGCTTCGCCCGGGCGCTGGTGGTCGAACCCGAGCTGCTCATGCTCGATGAACCGTTCTCGGCGCTCGACGTCCTGGTGGCGGACACGCTTCGCCGCGAGCTGGCCGATCTCTGGCAGCAGCACAAGATCCCCACCCGGGCCATCCTGATGGTCACCCACAACATCGACGAGGCGGTGCGGCTGGCCGACCGCCTGGTCGTGTTTCACACGGATCCCGGCGGCATCCGAGTCGAGTGCGCCGGTCTCCGCCTGGACCAACGCGAGGAGAAGAACCCCGCTCACATCCAGCTGGTCGACACCATCTATCAGATCATGACCAACCCGAAGGAAGACGCCCAGCAGCTGCTGGCCGGGGCGCGGCCGGCGGAAGGGGTGGTCAGTCCTCGCGAAGGTCACCTGCCGGCGGTCACCATCAGTGGACTCACCGGGTTCCTGCACCGGCTGCTGGCGCTGGGTGGGCGCGAAGACCTCCATGACCTCGCCCGCGACCTCCGCATGGGGGCAGA
>DASQAY010000198.1:0-6259 GCA_035635515.1 Candidatus Eiseniibacteriota bacterium
TTCTCCAGGGCGAGGCCGGCCCCCGCCGCCACGCTCACCTGGGGATTGGTGGCGACCCGCACCGGGACACTGATCCGCTGGGCCAGGAAATCGGCGAGTCCACGCAGCAGCGCGCCGCCACCCGTGAGCGTGACGCCGGTCCGCTGGACGGACTCGCGCGCCGGTTCGGGCGCTTCCTGGAGGAGCTGGCCGAGACCGGCCGCAATCGCCTCCAGCGGCTCGGCGATGGCGGCGCGGACTTCGGCACCGGTGATGCGCACCCGCTGGGGCCGCCCTTCCCCATCCGACCCGTCGACCTCGAGGACCGCGTCATCCGCGACCGGGACGGCCGCCCCGATGGTGATCTTCAGCCGCTCTGCCTCCCCATCCGCCATCCGGATGCCGTGCGCGTGCCGGATGGACGCCGCGATGGCGGCGTCGAGGGCCGCCCCTCCGATGCGCAGGCTGCGCACCACGACCATCGCCCCCTCCGCCAGCACGGCCGCCTCGGTCCGGCCCGCTCCCAGATGGCAGACGGCCAGCCCGGTTGAGGTGGCGATGGGCAGGCCGGCGCCGATGGCGGCGGCCAGCGGTTTCTCAATGAGGTAGGCGGTCTTCGCCCCCGCCCGCATGCCCGCCTCCAGCACGGCGCGCCGCTGGACCCCCGTGACCGTGGAGGGGATGGACAGCATCAGGTCGGGCCGGAAGATCCGCTGCCGGCCACACACGCGAGCGACGAAGTGCTGCAGGGCCAGCCCGGCCACGCGCTGGTCGATCACATCGCCATCCCGGACTGGCCGAAGGGCGGTCACCGCACCGTCGCCACGCCGCACCATCTGGAGGGCAGCGGTCCCCAGGGCCAGCACGCGCATGCCGTGCTCATCCGTCGCGATCAGCGAGGGCTCGTTGAGCACTACGCCGTCCCCTTTGACGTAGACCACGATGGAGCTCGAACCCATGTCGATGCCGAGCTTCTTGGAGAGGTTCATGAGCGGAAGGGGGCCACCTTAGTCGCCGACCACCTTCGAGAGGTCGTCACGTTCGTCGCCGCCCGCCTCGACCCGGGTCAGGTTCGCCCCCAGCCGCTGGAACTTGGCCTCGATGTCCTCGTAGCCCCGGTCCAGGTGATAGACGTTGTCGAGGGCAGTCGTCCCCTTCGCGCACAGGCCGGCCACGACCAGAGCGGCGCCCGCCCGAATGTCCGGGATCCGCACGCGGGCCGCGTGCAGGGCGGTCGGTCCATGGATGAGGGCGCTGCGTCCCTCGACCCGGATATCGGCGCCCAGCTTGTTCAGCTCGGCCACGTGCTGGAAGCGATTCTCGAAGAGCGCCTCCGAAACGACGCAGTGGCCCTCGGCCTGCGTCATCAGGCTGAGATAGGGCGCCTGGAGGTCGGTCGGGAAGCCCGGGTGCGTCCAGGTGGTCACGTCCACCGCCTGGAGCGGCTGCGAGGCCTCGACCAGAAGACCGCGGCCTTGCTCTTCTACATGGGCCCCAGCGGCCCGCAGCTTGAGGATGAGCGCACGCAGGTGCGAGACGTCGACATCCTCCAGCATCGCTTCTCCGCGGGTGGCGGCCACGGCGATGGCGTACGTGCCGGCCTCGATGTTGTCGGGGATCACCTGATGGCGCGCGCCTCGCAACTCCTTGACGCCCTCCACCTGGATGACGTCGGTGCCCGCCCCCCGCACCTGGGCTCCCATGCCTGCCAGAAAGCGAGCCAGGTCGACCACGTGTGGCTCGCGAGCCGCGTTGTGAATAGTGGTCACGCCATCGGCCGTGACCGCCGCCATCATCAGGTTTTCGGTGCCGGTCACGGTCGGCATGTCCAGGTGGATGGTGGCGCCGTGCAGGCGCCGGGCGTGGGCCACGTAGTCCCCGTCCTGCACGTCCACCTCCGCTCCCATGAGGCGCAGGCCGACGATGTGTTGCTCAACCCGGCGCATCCCGATGTCGTCGCCGCCCGGCTTCGCCACCCGTGCCTCACCGGTGCGAGCCAGCAGGGGCCCCATCAGCAGGAACGAGGCGCGCATCCGCCTGGCCATCGCCGGCGGGACCTCGGCGGAGGCCAGCCGGGCGGCGCTGATGCGCAACTGCCCGGGCTGGGGATGGGTGACCTCGACCCCCAGGCTCTGCAGCAGCTGGCGCATGGTGTGCACATCCTCGATCTCGGGAACATTGGTGAGCCGACACTCGTCCTCGGACAACAGGGACGCCGCCAGGATGGGCAGCACCGCGTTTTTCGACCCGCTGATCCGAACCTGGCCGACAAGACGTGAACCCCCCTCGATCAGCAGCTGGGCCACGGGTTTAGGGTAACCGAATGAGTCCGGATCTACCGGTCGGGCGAAGCAGATCGGGATGCGGGGCGTGCCGAGCCGAAGGAGGCGACGAGCACGTGAAGGAGCGCATCCGTTGATGCGTGACTGAACGCGCGCAGGAGACGACGCCCGGATCGGCCGCAGCCGCGCCCGAGATGCTAGCTCGATCCGGTGGATTCGGACTCAGGACGAGCCTCAGCGACGCGCCCGTCGGCGCAATTCGGCAATCCGCAAGCGCGCTTCAGCCCGGGCCAGGGCGGCGGCCAGTTGCGACTGATCGACCGCCGAGACCTTTTCCTCCAGCAGCCGGGCGGCGCGGCGACGGGCTTCCTCGGCGCGGGCTTCGTCGATGTCTTCCGCACGCTCGGCCGAATCGGCCAGGACGGTGACCTGGTCGGGGCGCACCTCCAGGAAGCCCCCGGACACGAAGAAGAACTGGTCCGTCCCGTCATTCACGACCTTGATGGTGCCCACCTTGAGCGCGGTGAGCAGTGGCATGTGGTGGGGCAGGATGCCGAGCTCGCCCTCGGAGCCGGGCGCCACCACGAAGTCGGCCTCGCCGGCAAACCGCCGACCCTCCACCGTCACGATGTCGACGTGGAGTTTGGCCACGGTTATGTCTGCTTGGCGCCTTCGACGACGTCGTCGATGGTGCCTTGCATATAAAACGCCTGCTCCGGCAGAGCGTCGTGCTTGCCGTCCAGGATCTCGGCAAACCCGCGAATCGTTTCCTTGAGGGGGACGTATTTGCCCGGCCGGTTGGTAAACACTTCGGCCACGAACATCGGTTGGGAGAGGAAGCGCTCGATCTTCCGAGCGCGGGCCACGGTCAGCTTGTCGTCCTCAGACAGCTCGTCCGGCCCCAGGATGGCGATGATGTCCTGCAGCTCCTTGTTTCGCTGGAGCACCTGCTGGACGCCGCGCGCCACCCGATAGTGCTCCTCGCCCACGATGTCGGGTTGCAGGATGCGGGAGAACGAGTCCAACGGGTCGACCGCCGGGTAGATGCCCCGGTCCACGATCTGCCGGGACAGGCTCACCGTGGCGCCCAGGTGCGCAAACGTGGTGGCCACGGCTGGGTCAGTGTAGTCGTCGGCCGGAACGAACACGGCCTGCACGGACGTAATGGATCCCTTTTTGGTCGACGTGATCCGCTCCTGCAGCTCGCCCATCTCGGTGGCCAGGGTGGGCTGGTATCCCACCGCCGACGGCATCCGGCCGAGCAGGGCCGAGACCTCGCTGCCCGCCAGGGTGTAGCGGAACACGTTGTCGATGAACAGGAGCACGTCAGAACCCAGCTCGTCTCGAAAGTACTCGGCGATGGCGAGCCCGCTCAAGCCCACCCGGGCGCGGGCCCCCGGCGGCTCGTTCATCTGGCCGAAGACCAGCGCCGTCTTGTCGATGACGCCGGACTCGTTCATCTCCAGCCAGAGGCCGTTCCCTTCCCGGGTGCGCTCGCCCACGCCGGCGAACACGCTGAAGCCGCCGTGCTCGGTGGCGATGTTGCGGATCAACTCCATGACGATGACCGTCTTCCCCACCCCCGCCCCACCGAAGAGGCCGATCTTGCTGCCCTTGGCGAAGGTGCAGATCAGGTCGATGACCTTGATCCCGGTCTCCAGGATGCTGGTCCCCACTTCCTGCTCGCTGACCGGTGGCGCGGGGCGGTGGATCGGCCGCCGGGCCTCGGACTCAACCTTTCCCTTGCCATCGATGGGGTCGCCGATGACGTTCAGCATCCGCCCGAGCACACCCTTTCCCACGGGGACGGTGATCGGGCCGCCGGTGTCCAGGACCTCGGTGCCCCGCACCAGCCCGTCGGTGGTGCCCATGGCGATGGTGCGAACGACGTTGTTGCCCCGATGCTGCTGGACCTCCAGCACTAGCCGGCCATCGGGCCGCTCGATCTCGAGCGCAAAGTTGATCTCGGGCAGGTCCTCGGACTCGAAGACCACGTCCACCACCGGCCCGATGACTTCGGCCACCCGGCCGGTGCGGACCTTCTTGGCTTCCGCCTTGGGTCGAGCCTTCTCGGTGACGGCCATCCTTACCTCCCCGCCGCGGCCAGCGCCTCGGCGCCACCAACGACTTCCATGAGTTCTTTGGTGATGGTGGCCTGCCGGACCTTGTTGCGCAGCAGGGTGAGGTCTTCGATCAGATCGCCGGCGTTGTCGGTCGCGCTGCGCATGGCGATCATCCGGGCGGCCTGCTCCGACGCCTTGTTGTCGAGGACGGCCGCGTAGACCTGCGCCTCCACGTACCGAGGCAAGAGACGCGACAGCACGACCTCGGCTTCGGGTTCATAGAGATAGTCCACCCGCGGCCCCTCCCTGCGCTCCGGCACCGTGACCGGAACCAGGACGGCGACGGTCGGCTGCTGCCGTGTCATCGACACGAAATGGGTGTAGGCGATGGCCACCTCGTCGACGTTCCCGGCCAGGTACTCATCGATGCCGACGGTAATCGCCGGCAGGATGTCCTTCAACTCCGGCCAGTCTCCGAACTGCGAGACGTCGGAGACGATGGGCAGCTGCAGCCGCCGGAAGAAGTCCCGGCCCTTTCGCCCAATGGTATCCAGGGTGGTGGGCGGACCCTCCTGGATGTACCGGGAGGCCACCCGAAACACATTGACGTTCAGTCCACCCGCCAGTCCCCGGTCCGCGGTGACCAGCATCAGCAAGCGCTTGCGGACCTCGCGGGGGATCAGGAACGGGTGGCGATAGGTCGAGACCCGGCTGGCCACCTCGGCCAGCACTTCCGCCATCCGGTCGGCGTAAGGCCGGGCCGCCGCGGCGCGAGCCTGCGCCCGCCGAAGCCGCGAAGCCGCTACCGCCTCCTGGGCCTTGGTGATCTGCTGCATGTTCTTCAGGCTGGCGATCCGGCGGCGGACTTCGGCCAGGGTGGCCATTAGCCCTCCTTCTTCGTTTCGCGTTCGACCGCTGCTTTGGCCCGCTGCAGCGGCCCGCCGCGACCGGCCGGCTCTTCCGGTTGGGGCTGGGGTTTCTGGGCTTCCGGCTTCTGCACCAGGGGACTGGACTGCCGGAACTCCTCAATCGCCGCCCGCAGCGCCTTCTCGGTCTCGGGCGAGATGGTCCGGTCCTTGGCGATCTGCTCGCCGATCTGCGGGTGGGTGGTCTTCATGAATCGGACCAGCTCGCGTTCGAAGGCCGAGATCTGCTCCACCGGCACATCGTCGAGGTAGCCGTTGGTGCCGGCGAAGATGGCGATGATCTGGTCGGGGATGGGCACCGGCTCGTACTGGGGTTGTTTGAGCAGCTCGGTCATCCGCTTCCCGCGCTCCAGCTGGTCCCGGGTGCGCTTGTCCAGGTCCGAGGCGAACTGGGCGAAGGCGGCCAGCTCGCGGTACTGGGCCAGGTCGAGGCGAAGCCGGCCGGCCACCGTTCGCATGGCCTTCCATTGGGCGTCGCCGCCGACCCGCGAGACGGACAGGCCCACCGACACGGCGGGCCGGATGCCGGCGTAAAAGAGATCGGTCAGCAGGAAGATCTGGCCGTCGGTAATCGAGATCACGTTGGTCGGGATGTACGCCGAGATGTCGCCGGCCAGCGTCTCGATGATGGGCAGCGCCGTCAGCGAGCCACCGCCGTTGTCCTTGTTCATCCGGGCGGCGCGCTCCAGCAGACGGGAATGGAGGTAGAAGACATCGCCCGGATACGCCTCTCGGCCCGGCGGCCGGCGCAGCAGGAGCGAGATCTGGCGGTAGGCCCAGGCGTGCTTGGAGAGGTCGTCGTAGACGATCAGGGCGTCCTGGCCGCGATCGCGGAAGAACTCGCCCATCGAGCAGGCCGCGTAGGGGGCGATGTACCAGAGCGGCGCCGGTTCGCTCGCCGTCGCCGACACGATGATGGTGTGCTCCATGGCGCCGAAGCGCTCCAGGGTGGCCCTCACCTGGGCGACCGTCGCCGCCCGCTGCCCGATGGCCACGTAGATGCAGACCA
>DASQAY010000199.1:0-6210 GCA_035635515.1 Candidatus Eiseniibacteriota bacterium
GGACGCCGCGGTGCAGCGCTGGCCGGTGGTGCCAAAGGCCGCCCACAGCGCGCCGTCGACCGCCAGCTGAATGTCGGCGTCGTCCAGCACGACGATGGCGTTCTTGCCGCCCAACTCCAGCCCGAGCCGCTTCAGATTGCGGCCGGCCCGCTCGGCGATCTGCCGGCCGGCGGTGGTGGAGCCGGTGAACGAGATCCCCGCCACGCGCGGGTCCTGGACCAGCGGATCCCCCACCTCGCTGCCGGAGCCGGTGACCAGATTCAGGACCCCACCCGGCAGTCCCGCTTCCTCCAGGATTTCGACCAGCTTGGTGGCGATGATCGGCGTGTCCGAAGCCGGCTTGAAGACGATGGTATTGCCCGCCATCACGGCGGGCAGGATCTTCCAGGACGGAATCGCCATGGGGAAGTTCCAGGGCGTGATGCAGGCCACCACGCCCAGCGGCACGCGCACCGTCATCGCCCACTTGTGCCGCAGTTCGGAGGGGACGGTCTCGCCGTGCGGCAAGCGGCCGAAGCCGGCCGCGTACTTGGCCATGTCAATCGCTTCCTGGACGTCGCCTCGGGCCTCCTTGAGGACCTTGCCCATTTCCTGGGTCATCAGCCTGGCCAGCTCTTCCTTGCGCGCCTCGAGGATGATCCCGGCCTTCAGGACGATCTCGCCGCGGGCGGGCGCCGGCGTGTGGCGCCAGCCGGCAAAGGCCTTGCTGGCGGCCTGGATGGCTTCATCCACGTCCCGCACATCCGACTGTTGCAGCACGCCCAGCACCTCCGCCTTGTGGGCCGGGTTGGTGGACTCGAAGGTGCGGCCGGTCCGGGAGGGCACCCATTTCCCCCCGATGTAGTTCCGATAGCTCTTGACTTCCGTTTTCGCCCCCACGGCTTCCTTGATCGCCTGGCTCATCGTGCTACCTCCTGGAACGCTCCCTGCAGAACCTGCCAGCCTTCCTCCAGCTCCGCCTCTGACAGGGTCAGCGGCGGCACCAACCGAATCACGTTGTCGTGGATCCCACAGCTGAGGACCACCAGTCCCGAGTCGAGGCAAATCTTTCGAATCCGGGCATTGAGGTCCTTGTCGGGGGCTCTATCGCCCTTCACCAGTTCGACCCCGATCATCAGGCCCAGGCCACGCACGTCACCTATCGCCGGCACCGTCGTCTGCAGGCCGCGCAGGCGGCGCAACAGCTCGTCCCCTCGAGCCCGCGCGTTAGCGAGGACGCCCTCCCGTTCGAACACTTCTAGGGTAGCGATCCCGGCGGCGCAGGAGACCGGGTTGCCCCCGAAGGTCGAGCCATGAGCGGCCGGCTCCCACTGGTCCATCAGGTCGGCGCGGGCGACCACGGCGGCCAGCGGAAACCCGGAGGCGATGCTCTTGGCCAGGGTCATGATGTCCGGCACCACGCCGAAGTGCTCCGACGCGAACATCTTGCCGGTGCGGCCGTAGCCCGACTGGACCTCATCGAAGACCAGCATGATGCCATGCTCATCGCACAGCGCCCGGAGCCGACGCAGGAAGTCCGCGGGGGGGACGACGTACCCGCCCTCGCCCAGCACGGGTTCGACGATGAACGCCGCAATGTTTGCCGGCGGGACGCGGGTCTCCAGCATCTCGTCGATGAAGCCCATCACGTAGTCCGTGGCGGCCTGGTCCGTGGGACCGGTCGGGTTGCGGTAGGGGTAGGGATAGGGGACGTGGTAGACGGAGGGCAAGAGCGGCTCGTACCGCTCGCGATAGTGCCCCTTGGAGGCGGTCAGCGACATGGCGCCGTAGGTCCGCCCGTGAAACGCGCCGTGGAAGGCAATGATGGCGGGCCGGCCGGTGACGTAGCGGGACAGTTTCATCGCGCCTTCGACGGCTTCGGCGCCGCTGTTGCTGAAGAAGACCTTGTCCAGCCCGGTGGGCGTGACGCCGGCCAGCTTTTCGGCCAGCGTGATCATCGGCTCGTGGTGGGCCACCACCGAGATATGGATCAGCTTATCGACCTGGCGGTGCACCGCCTCCAGGACGTGCGGGTGCCCGTGTCCGAGGTTGGTGACCCCGATGCCACAGCTGAAATCGAGGTAGCGGCGGCCATCCCGGGCAAACAGGTAAGAACCCTGGGCGTGGTCGATGACCAGCGGGGTGTACCGGTAGAGGACGGGAGCCACGTGGGCTCGCTCCCGCGCCAGCCACCAGGCCGAATTATCGCTTTGCGAGTCGTCCCGGATTGCCTTCATAGAGCCTCCTTACCCCTGCCAATGGATCGGGCGCACGACCGGATCCATGCGCGGGCGGAGGCTGGCCGTCGGCGGCGGCCCACCAGAGGCACTTGAAAGTGATCGCTCTCATGGCATCGCCGTTCCCGGGCGGCCCACCAATGGTAGTCGGTCGCCAAGCCGGAGAACAACCGGTGCCAGCCGGGAGTGGAGAAATGGCTGACGGATCGTGTCCACGTACAGCCGGACCCAGGGATGCTGGATCTCCATCAGCGGCAGGGTGAGCCGGCCGGTGGCGGCGGCTCGCCGATCGGCCGCTAGCTGCTCGGGCCGCACCAGTGTGCTCAGGAAGGCATCGTGCTGCACCACAGCGGAAAAATTGTCGACCGCCGAGACCGTGACCGGGTTAGCCAGCAACGGCCGCACAGCTCGTTCGGTGCCGACCAGGGTGACCAGGGCGGCGTACACGACGATGACCAGAATCCCCAACTGCAGCCCGACCCCCAGCAGCGAGTCCACCGGACCCAGCCGGGCAGCCCACATGCGAGCGGCCAACCGGCCGGCCAGAATATTCAGCCCGAACGCCAGCCCGAGCGTCGCTAGGATCAGGATCAGCGCCGGAGGCAGGTTCACCCGCGGCTGGAGCAGCGCCAGCAACGGCGTGCGGAATGCAGCGACCACCACGAACGCCACGCCGAAGGAGATCTCCGCTACCAGCGGGCGCACGAATCCCCAGTTCCAGCCCAGGGCCATGGCCCCCACCCCGAGAACGACGAGCGCGACGTCGAGGCCGCTCAGGAGGGCGCCGGCACTCCAACGGTAGCCCGGGCGGGCACCCGGCTGGCCGCCAGGAATCCCAGGAACATGATGAACACGCCGGCAAACTGCCCGATGTAGAACAGCTCGTAGATGCCGAACCGCGTCAGGCTGGAGGCGCCGGCCACGATGAAGGCGCCGACGGCGATCAAGATGTTCGCCACCAGCCGCTCACCCGGCTGTCCGCGGCGCCAGAGCCCGTAGGCCGACCAGAGCGCACCGCCGATGAGAATCAGGCTGCCCAGGATATTGATGATGGCCGCCATCGCCACCGCCAGGTCGTTGAAGAGGTTGGGGCCGAGGGGCATGACCCGGAGGGACGGGACCTGGTGGGTGTCAAGGTAGCTGGGATCCAGCTGGGCGGCGGCGACACTGATCAGGCCAATGGCCGACAGGGCGACCAGGATCACCAGGGCGCGGGGCGCGACTCGCGGAAACAGCAGGTACAGGGTGCCCAGCCCGAGGACGCCCACCAGCACGATCCCGCCCAGGAAGTAGTAGGTGCGGAACAGCCAGGGACTCCAGCCCGCGGTGCTGCCCACGAACTCGGTCGCGGCCGCCACCGCGTAGATGGCGAGGGCGACGAACCAGACCAGCAGGTATGGCCGGTGCTTGCGCTGGTACTGCCGCCACAGGGTCCCGGCGAAGAGCAGGCTGATGACGGTGGCCGCCAGCGGAAAAAACGACGTCATCGACTGAGTCTAGCTAAGCCCGAATCCACCGAAACGAACTTGCATCTTGGGCGCGGATGCGAGCGATCCGGGCGTTGGCTCCTGCGCCCGCTCAGTTACGCACCGACGGGTGCGCGCCTTCGCGTGTTCGTCGCCGCCTTCGGCTCATCTCGCCCCGCATCCCAATCTGCTTCGTCCGCTCGATGGATCCGGGCTAGGCCCGGATCCATCGATTCGGTGGATTCCGGCTAAGATCAGCCTCGCCTTGACACTCACTAGCCGTTGGGGTTTAATTGGCCACAACCACGGTACGTAGGAGCCTAACCCCCGTTTGAGCAGAGTGATCGCCATTGCCAACCAGAAAGGTGGGGTTGGCAAGACGACGACCGCGGTGAACCTCGGGTGCGCGCTGGCCGAACTCGGGAAGCGCGTCCTCCTTGTCGACCTCGATCCCCAGGGTCACCTCACGATCAACATGGGGTACAAGCACCCGGACGAGATCGACGTCACCGTCTACCACCTGCTGCTGGACCCCCAGGTCCGGGTGGAACACGCCATCAAGCACACCAACCTGGGCGTGGATTTCATCGCCTCCAACATCGAGCTCTCCGGGGCGGAGATCCAGCTGGTCCAGGAGATGGGGCGGGAGAGCTTCCTCAAGGACAAGCTGCGCCCGGTGCAGGACGACTACGACTTCATGGTCATCGACTGCCCGCCGTCGCTAGGGCTCCTCTGCGTCAACGCGCTGGTCGCCGCCGATGAAGTGATCATCCCGCTGCAGTGCGAGTACTTCGGCATGAAGGGCATGCAGCTGCTCCAGAACACCATCGAGCGCGTCCGGATCAAGCTCAACCCGGCGCTCCACATCAGCGGCATCCTGCCGACCATCCACAAGTCGCGCACCCTGCACTCGCAGGAGGTGCTGGGGCTGGTCCGGGAGCGCTACGGCGACACGGTCTTCAATGTCGTGATCAAGGACAGCATCCGATTTGCCGAGACGCCGCTGGCCGGGATGTCGATCCTGCAGTACGCGGGCAGCTCGGAGGGCGCCAACGCCTACCGGGCCCTGGCCAAAGCCGTGGTCGAGCGGGAACCCGCCGCCGAGACCCCGGTCCCACAACCGGTGGCCACCAGTGTTTAAGCGAGTCTCGCTGGCCGGCTCGGCCGAACTCTTCAAGGAGACCACCGGCCCCGTCGATCTCCTGCCCGAGCCCGAGACGATGCCGGCGCCCATCCACCCGCTGCCGCTCTCCACAGACGGGACGGTCTACTACCAATTCGCCTTGACGGAGACGCAGGTGCAGGCGCTGGTCGACGCGGTCCAGAAACTCAAGTACCCGCACACGCTGAAGACCGCGACCAAGCTGAGCATGGAGGAGTTCGAGCGCCTGGAAGCGCTGCGCCAGGTCTTGTTAGACGGCCTGAAGTAAGCGCTCGCGCTGGCGGACTAGGTCGGCCAGCGCCCGCACGAAGCGGGGATCCGCGTTGAGCATCTGGGGTCGCCGAACCTCGATGCCGAGTTGGCGGGCCTTCGCCTGCGCTTCGATGTCCATGTCGTAAAGGATCTCCAGGTGGTCGGCGGTGAAGCCGACCGAGGCGACCACGAACTGCCGGTCGCCTTCGCCGGCGCGGCGTTCGAGGACGTCCAGCAGGTCCGGTCCCAGCCACGGTTCCCCGGTGTCGCTCATGCTGGTGAAAGCGAACTCCCACCGCCGGGTCCCGGCCCGGCGGGCAATCTCCGCGGCGCTAAACAGGAGCTGGTCGCGGTATGGGTCGCCCTCATCCAGGATCCGCGCCGGCAGGCTGTGGGCGGTGAAAATGCCGACGACGTCGTCGGGCCGGGCGAACTTCACGGCTTGGTCGTGGACGTTCTCAGCGACGGTCTGCAGGTACCCCTCCAGGTCATGCCAGCTATCGACAAAGCCGAGCGGGATGTGGGCACCGGCCGCCGCCAGCGCCTGCTCGACCTGGGCCCGGTACCCGCCGGTGCTGATCCGCGAGTAATGGGGCGCCAGCACGATGCCGAGCAGGCGGTCGGCGCCGTCATCCACGATGCGCTGCACGGCGGGCGCGATGCGCGGCGTCCAGTGCTTCATCCCCACATGGACCCGGTAGCCGCTTCCGAGCAGCGCCTCGAGCTGTCGCCCGACCTCGAGGCTGATCGCCAGCAGCGGTGTCGGCACCCCGACCTGCCGGTAGCGCTCCGTCAGTTCGGCCACGGCCGCCGGGGATGGCTGCCGCCCGCCCCGGATATCGGTGAAGTAGGCTTCCACATCCTCCAGCCGATCGGGGCTGCCGTAGGCCATCAGCAGAACGGCGGTATGGCCGGTCATGCCCCGTGGACCAGTTCCACCAGGCGCTGCAGGTTTTCCACCGGCGTTTCGGGTAGCACGCCGTGGCCGAGGTTGAAGATGTGCCCGGGGCGGTGGTTGACGCCATCGAGAATCCGCTGCGTCTCTTGCTCCACCACCGCGAACGGGCTGAGCAGCACCGACGGGTCGAGGTTCCCCTGCACAGCCCGCATGGGC
>DASQAY010000200.1:0-4847 GCA_035635515.1 Candidatus Eiseniibacteriota bacterium
GGCGCTGGAGGCCGAATCCGGTGAGCACCAGCGCGTAGCGACTGGGCTTCACGGCTCAAATCGAAGAAGCGCCATCTCGATGGACAGCCCGGGGCCAAACGCGATGGCGAGCGCCGTCGCTGGCCCGGCTGGAATGGGCAGGGCATCCAGCACGAAGAAGATCGTGGCGCTGGAGACATTCCCCACCTCGGCGAACACCTGATCGGAGCTCTCCAGGCGATGGCTGGCGAGACCGAGCGACCCGGCCACAGCATCAAGGACGCGCGGGCCCCCGGGGTGGGCCACGACCTGATCGAGATCGCCGATCTTAAGGCCATCCTCGCCCAGGAATCGATCCACCGCCCGGCGGAGGTGCGTCGCGATCACGTCGGGGAGTTGTCGGCTGAGGATCACCCGCAGTCCGCCGTCTCGCAGCTCGTATCCGAGATGCCGCGCTCCCTCTGGGATCAAAACGGAACCGGTCCGGGTCACGTGCCAGCCAGAGCCCGCCGAGGCGTCCAGCAGCGCCGCGCCGGCGCCGTCGCCGAACACCAGGGCCGCCACCAGGTTGTCGATGGACCGATCCTCCGGCTGAAAGGTCAGGGAAGGGAGCTCGACCGCGACGACCAGGACGGCACGGTCCGGATAGGCGCGTAAATAGTCGTGGGCGCGACCCAGGGCGGCGACGCCTCCACCGCATCCCAGTTCGGTGATGGGAAGGCGGGTCGTGTCCTCGCCCAGGCCGAGCCGGGGGATAAGCTCGGCGTCCAGCGAGGGAAGCACGAACCCGGTGCACGAGACGCTGATGATCAACCCGATGTCGCTCACCCGGGTACCGGCCCGGCGGATCGCTTCGGCAGCCGCCGTGAAGGCCAGGTCCCGCGCATGCCGCAGGTAGGCATCCGTGCGGTCGCTCTGCGTGTGCGGCTGCAGGATCCATTCCAGCGGAGCGGCCAGGTGGCGGTAGTGATTTGGACCCGGCTGGGCTCCCCGTGGCAAGTGGCCGCCCCGAAGCGCCCGAAGCGCCTGCCAGATCTCCTCGATGGAAATGCGATCGCTGGGGAGGGCGGTCCCGAGGCCGGCGAGGCGACCCGTGGCCGGCAGCCGGAGGGAATCCGTCGGGCTGGCTAGCGTCGGCGAGGTTAGCATCGTTCAAGTATGGCGGCCCCGGCTTCTCGGATTGCCCAATGGAATTGGCTACTGGCCATCCGCCTCTTCCATCCCATCCCGTCGCTGGTTACGACCCTGGTGGCGATGGGGTTCGGCCTGCTCTTCAGGATGTCGCCGATGACGCCCAGGCTCTGGATCCTGGGGCTGGCCATGCTGATGGCGCAGTTCTCAATCAGCGCCGCTAACGAATGGGCGGACCGGCAGCGCGACCGGGCCGCGGCCCGCTGGCGTCCGGTCTCCCTCGGCATGATCGGGCCGACCGCGGCGGTGGTGATCGCCGTTGCCTGCGGTGTCATTGCTGTCGGCCTGGCCCTGGCGTTGAGCCCTCCGGCGGCGGCCCTGGCAGCCCTCGGCGTCGGGATCGGGTGGGTCTACGACCTGACGGCCAAGCCGACGCCTTTCAGTGTGCTGCCGTTCGCCCTCGCCTTCCCGCTGCTGCCCGTCTGGGCCGGGGTCGTGGCCGGCTACTTCCCAAGATCAGTCCCCTTCGTGTTTCTCGCCGGTGCGCCGGTGGCCGCGGCCATTCACCTGGCTGATGCCATCCCCGATGCGGAGTCGGACGCTGCGGCGGGAAGCCGCACCCTGGCTGTGGCGGTGGGCGTCCACCGAGCGCGGGTGGTTGCCGCGAGCGCCCTGGTGCTTGGCGGTCTACTCTTCGCGGTAAGCGACCCACGTCTCTGGTGGCTCCTGGTTGGGATCGCGCTGGCCGGCGGTCTCTTGTACCTGCTGCTCCTGAACAGGTGGATCCTGATTGGTAGTGGCGCGGCGATCGCGCTCGCCTGGTTCCTGTGAGCGGCGGTTCGATCGACGATCGGGCAGTTGGGCGAGCCTACGCCCGGTGGTTTCTGCATGCCCCCGGTCGTTTCGTGGTCCGCTACCTGTTCTCCCGCGGCGGCCTCTGGGTCCTGAACACCCCGTACCGCCGGCTCCTGTCGGCGGCTGAGATCACGGCGGCTGACCGGGTGCTGGACGTCGGATGCGGCCTGGCCAGCCTCTTGATCGCGCTCGCCGAGCGCATCCCGTTCCAATCGCCGGCGATCGGGATCGACGTTTCCGAAGAGCTCATCCAGCAGGCGGCGCGCGAGGTGCGCCGAGCCAGCCTGGAGGACCGGATCAAGGTCCTGGCGTCTCCCGCCACCCATCTGCCGTTTGCCGACGGCGCCTTCGACGTGGTGTTCAGCTCGCATGTCGTCAAGCACCTCGACGACCGGGCCCTGGGACAGGCCTTCGCGGAAATCGCGCGCGTGGTGAAGCCGGGCGGCCGCTTCCTGTTCTGGGAGTTTCGGAAGACCCCGCGCTCGGCCCTGCTGTTCTGGTCGGCCCGGACCACCGGCCTGCCACCGCCCTTTCAGCTGCGCACCGATGAAGAGCTGCGGGCGGCGCTGGAGCGAGCCGGCTTCCAGCAGATTCGCAGGATCTCAACCGGGTTCTTCCTGATGCCGCCCGTCCCCCGAACCGCCTTCCTCGCCCTCCGCTAGCGGGAGAGCGACTCAAAGTCCCCTCTCTTCAGGGGGGGCAGGGGAGGGGGCCGCAGGCGCCTGCCGGGAACCTTTACGGCCCCTGAGCTGTATGAGGGGGTGGAGGTGGTCCACATGCGCTTGCACCCGCTGGCCGCCGTCGCTCTCCTGGCACTCGCCGGCTGCGGCTACCGCGACACGACTTCGGTCAACCTACCGATGAGCAGCAGCCCAGCCGATTTCATGCTCTACGTGCAGGGCGCATCCCAGGGCCACTCAGGCGGGCAGATCAAGCAGGTGCCGTTTGGCACCCCTGCGCCAGGCTGGTCAACTCTGTACAGCGTCGTCGATGGGTCGAGCGGAAGCACCGTGAGGGCGCTCGACGTCAAGTCGGGCAAGGTCCTTCACCAGGCGCATCTGGATGCCAAGTACGAGTTGCCCACCAGGGGCTACGCTGGAAGGCCCGGCGGCCTGGCCGAAAACGGCCAGTGGCTCGTCCTGCGCAACCGGGAATCCGGCCGCTCCAGCTTCCTGGTCCTGGGGACCGATTTCAGCAGCGCTCCCCGGCGCGCCGACCTGAAGGGCGATTTCGAATTCGATGCCGTCACCAATGACGGGCGGCGCCTCTACCTGGTGGAGTACACGTCGGCCGACCACCTGCTCTACCAGGTTCGGCAGTACCACCTGGACGCCGGCTACCTCGATCCCCATGTGGTGGTCGACAAGACGTCCGGCGCCCTGGCCATGAGCGGTGTCCGGCTCACCAGTGTGGCGTCCCCGGGTGGGCAGTTCGTCTATAGCCTGTACGTCAACGGCCGTCGCGGCCCTTTCATCCACGCCCTCGACACGGCCTCGGGGTTTGCGACCTGCGTGTTCCTGCCACGGGCGACCTCGTCCCCTGACCAGGAGCAGCGGTGGGCGGAAGTAATCAGCCCGGATGGACAAACGTTGTACGCCGTGAACGGATCGCTCGGGCTCATCACCAAGGTCGATATCACGAGCCCCTTTGCCAGGATCCTGCGCACCGCCACGTTTGGGACGATCCGCGCTGCCACCCGTCCAGCCGTCGCCGACGCCTGGCTGACTTCGGAGGGGCAGACCCTGTTCACCACCGCTGACCGGGGCGTGATCGCCATCGACACCGATTCGCTGGCCGCCAGGGCCAGGTACCTGACCGACTCGACCGTCGACGAGCTGGCGCTCAGCCCCGATGGCGGCTGGCTCTTCGCCATCGACGGCGCGCTCGGCAAGGTCTACGAGCTCAACGCGGCGACCGGCGGCCTTTCCCAGCAGATCACGGGTCTGGTGATGCCGGCTCACATCGTGGGCGTCCAGCACCTTTAAGCTAAGCCGTACGATGGCCGTCGCGTGCGAGGCAAGGCGGTCGTCGAACACAACCGGCGGATGTGGGAACGGCTGGCCCGGGCCGGGATCCCGTACACCCGGCCTCAAGGCCGGCCGCCTAAGACGCCGGCCGCTCTCCGGCGCTTCCTCGACCCGCAGGGGCGGCTAGGAGGGATTCGCCTCACCGGCGCCCGGGTGCTGGCCCTGGCGGCCGGTGGGGGCTGGGACCCCGTGGTGTTTGCCTTGCTGGGGGCCCAGACCACTCTGGTTGATATCTCGGCCACTCAGCTGCGCACGGTCCGGCAGCTTGCTCAGCGACGACGTGTACCGATCCGCGCGGTTCGCGGCGATATGTCGGATCTGTCCCGTTTCGCCGAGGGATCCTTCGACGTGGTCTGGCACTGTCACTCCCTGGTTTTCGTCCGCGAGGTGCGCAAGGTCTTTCGCGAGGTGAGCCGGGTGCTGGCGCCGGGCGGCACCTACATCACGTCGACCATGCATCCCACCACCCTCCGCCTGTACGGCCGGTACACCGGCACTGGGTGGCGGCCCCGGGTGTCCTATTTCGTCGACCGAGCGATGCCGTACGACAAAGAAGAGGACGTCACCTGGGAGTTTGGGCGCACCCGCGTGGTGGCTCCCACCATCGAGTTTGGGCACCGAATCGAGACGCTGGTCAACGGCATCGTGGGCGCGGGGATGGTGGTGGACGGCCTCTGGGAGTATTCCCCCGACGGGGCCGACCCCAAGGCCGAACCCGGGAGCGACGACCACCTGGAGTCGGTGTTCCCGGCGTTCATCCAGATCCGCGCGCGGAAGCTTAAATAGCTCCCTCCCCCTTGCGGGGAGGGGGTCTCGTCTACCAGTTACGGGACACTCTTAGTTGCCGAAATCCCC
>DASQAY010000201.1:0-8112 GCA_035635515.1 Candidatus Eiseniibacteriota bacterium
CAGGGCGTCGGTGCTCAGGACCGACTGCCCCCCCTGCATCGGGCCGTCGCGGCGAAATGCATGGACGTGCGCTCCGTGAACCTGGGCGGCCAGCGCCGCCCGGCCAAGGTCGAACCCGACCGCGGCTGCAAACGCTTGGCGGCGTCGCATGACGGCCTCGGGTTCCGCCGAGCCATTCAGCCCCATAGAACCCAGCGCGCTGGTTGAGAAACCGTGGCGGGCTGGGAACGACGCAACCAAACGAGAGCCTTCCGTCGTCACACAACAAGACTAGAGATGGCGCGCAGCCCCCGCCTTGCCGTCCCCCCGACGACCTACGACTTCTTGTCCTTGCTCAGGAGCTGGTCGATTTCCTGCTTGACCTCCTGCAGGTCCATAAACGAGCGATAGACCGACGCAAAGCGGATATAGGCCACATCGTCCAGGCTGCGCAGCTTGTCCATCACCAGCTCGCCGACTTCGCGGGACGCAATCTCGGTCTTGCCCCTGGTGCGGAGCTCGCTCTCGATCTCGTCCACGATCCGTTCCACCGCGCTGGGAGAGATCTCCCGCTTGGTGGTCGCTTTCATCAAGCCGCTGAAGAGTTTCTGTCGATCGAAGTCCTCCCGGCGCCCGTCTTTCTTGATCACGTACAGCGGCACCGTCTCGATTCGTTCGTAGGTCGTGAACCGCTTGGCGCACTCCAAGCACTCCCGCCGGCGACGAATCGACTCCCCGGTGTCAGAGTCCCGGGAGTCGACGACCTTCAGGTCGAGATGGCCACAATATGGACACTTCATCCGTGCCCAGTATCCCAGATATTGTGGTTGGACCCGCTAGCGCCGCCCTCGCAGGAAAGCCGGAATATCCAGATTCGACGCATCAAAGCCGCGGAAAATCGGCGTCGGCTCGTTCACCGGGGCCAGGTACGGTTCGTCGGTTTCGATGGTGATCTCGTTCGAGGTGCCGAATCCGGTGGCGACCACCGTGATCTTGATCTCGCCCACCATCTTCTCGTCGATGACGGTCCCAAAGATGATATTGGCGTCACGGTCGGCCGAAGCCCGCACGATCTCGGCGGCCTCGTTGACCTCGTGCAGGGTCATGTCCGGCCCGCCGGTGACGTTCAGGAGGATGCCCCGGGCGCCGTCGATCGATGTTTCCAGCAGAGGGCTGGCCACTGCATCGCGGGCCGCGTCGGAGGCCCGCTGGTCCCCGCTGCCGAAGCCGATGCCCATCAGCGACGCGCCCTGGCCGGACATGACCGCTTTCACATCGGCAAAGTCGAGGTTGATCAAGCCGGGCATCACGATCAGGTCGGAGATGCCCTGCACGCCCTGGCGCAGAACGTCATCGGCGATCTTCAAAGCTTCGGTGAACGGCACTTTCTTGTCCGTGACGTCCAGCAGCCGCTGGTTCGGGATGGTGATCAGGCTGTCGACTTTCTCTCGCAGCCTGGCCACGCCCTCTTCCGCCAGCTGCCGCCGGCGGGTGCCTTCAAACGTAAACGGCTTGGTCACCACGCCAATGGTCAGCGCGCCGTTGTTGCGCGCCACCTCGGCGATCACCGGTGCGGCGCCCGTCCCGGTGCCGCCGCCCATCCCCGCGGTGAGGAAGACCATGTCCGCCCCGCGCAGCAGCTCGGTCAGCTCCTGCTGGCTTTCTTCGGCAGCCTCTCGCCCGATGGTCGGGTTGCCGCCGGCGCCCAGCCCACGGGTCAACTTCTTGCCGATGTTGACTTTGATCTCGGCCTCCGACTTGGCCAGGGCCTGCAGGTCGGTGTTGATAGCGATGAACTCAACGCCCCGCAACTTCGACCGAATCATGCGGTTGACCGCGTTGCTCCCGCCGCCGCCGACCCCGACGACTTTGATCCGGGCGTTGCCTTCGAGCGTCTGGTCGGCGTCGCGCATTCTTCCATCCTCCTTGTCCCGATCGAGGCGAGCCCGCACGAACCGCTCGGCAGGGGGCCGCGACACGAAACCCTTCATTCGCATTTCCACGTCGTAGTCCATCGTGGCCTCCTTAGAAAAATTCCCGAAACCAGGTGACGGTCCGTTGATAGACGGCGGTCACGCCTTCGTGCGTGGGGGCATGCCCGTTGTGCCGATGACTGAGGTTGAACCCCCAGCGCAGCAGCCCGATCGCGGTCGCATAGGCGGGGCCGCTCACCCGGTCGGCCATTCCGCTGATCCCGGCCGGGGTCCCGATCCGGACCGGGAGCTCGAGCGTCGTCTGGGCGGTCTCGGTCATGCCCATCAGCCGGCAGCCGCCGCCCGTGAGCACCACCCCAGCCGGCAGGTACCCGTCGCGGGAGCCACGCCGGACCTCCTGGCGGACCATCTCCAGGATTTCGCGCGCCCGCGGGGCGATGATCTCGGCCAGGTGCCGGCGGGGCACCGTCTGGCTCCGCTCGGTGCCGATCTGGTGGATCTCGACCATCTCTTCGCGGGGAATGCAGGAGGGGACGGTGTGGCCGTAGTTGACCTTCAGGCTCTCCGCCTCCTCCAGGGTCGTCCGCAGCCCAATCGCGACGTCATTCGTCACGTGCATCGCCCCGACGGGGAGGACGGCGGTATGCAGCACGCTGCCGTCGACGAACACGGCCACGTCCGTCGTCCCGCCCCCCATGTCGACCAGGGCCACTCCCAGGTCGAGCTCATTGTCATTGAGCGTCGCCTCGGCCGAGGCCAGCGACTGGACGACCATGTCCTCCACGCTGAGCCCGGCCTGCTGCACGCACTTGACGACGTTCTGGACGGCAGTCAGGGCGCCGGTCACGATGTGGGCTTCGACCTCCAGGCGGGCCCCGCACATGCCGACGGCATCGCGGACTCCCTCCTGGCCGTCGACCACGTAGCCGCGGGGGACGACGTGGATGATCTCGCGATCGCTCGGCACCGACACGGCCCGCGCGGCGTCGATGACGCGGGTCACGTCCGCGTGCGCGATCTCGTGGTCGGTCCGCGAGACCGCCACCACGCCGCGGCTGTTCTGACTGAGCACGTGGGTGCCGGCCAGACCGACATACACGGAGTCCACCCGCTGGCCGGCCATCCGCTGGGCACCCTGCACCGCCTGCGTGATGCTGTGCACGGTCTTTTCCATGTTGACCACGGAGCCTCGCCGGAGGCCTTCGGAGGGGGCTTCGCCGACCCCGACGATGTTGAGGCCGCGTTCGGTCAGCTCGCCGACCACGCAGCAAATCTTTGTGGTGCCGATGTCCAGGGCCGAAATGTATTTAGAACGTGGCAAAGACTGTTCCTGGGACGAACTGGACGGACGGTTTGCCACATTATACGGTGGTCGCGGCAACCTGACAACACAAGGCAGGGCAGGTTATCCACAGGCCGGGCTCTGGGCCCGGTTACTCGCCACCGGTCATGGTGATGTTGTTGTACATGTTGGGGGAATGTTGCCCCAGGAGTACGCCGGAGACAAGCACGACAAGCGATACGACAATCACCGCGACCACCGACAGGATCACCAGTTGGTCAGCTGGGAATCTGGCCGATATCCCTTCTCTGAGCCGAGTAAACATACGGGTGCGACGCCCGGCGACTGGCGATTCCTTCAGTTAGAGCAAATGCCGCCGGATGACCGCGATGTTCTCGAAGATGCGAACCCCGAAGGCGACGATGGCGGCGAAATAGAGCTCCACCCCCAGCTTGTCACCCAGGTAGGTGAGCGCCCCCGCGACCACAGAGTTCACCAGCAGGCCAGAAATGAACACTCTGTTCTCGAAGTTGCCGTTGAGCCAGGCCTTGATGGCGCCGAAGATCGAGTCCAGGGCGGCCAGGATCATGACCGCCGTGTAGCGCGCATATCCCGGCGGGATCTGCACCGGCGCGTTGAGGCCGAGCAGAATGCCCACGATGGCGAACAGCGCCGCGAACAGGACGATCCAGACGGCTTCGCGACTGCCCCGGGCGGCGCTCTTCGTCATCGTCCGGGGCGCATCTGGACGGCGGGAGCGGCCGGGTTCATCAGGTTGACGTACGTGATCGGCGACGACACCAGGTCGATCCGGCTGGCCAGGGCTCTGAGGGCGGCCAGTTTCGGCTCCAGCGTGGCGCGCTCGTTGGCCGTCGCCATCTGGCCGAAGTAAATGACAAAGCCGCGGTCGGTCTTGACCGATAAGCCCTGGCGATCGTCCAGGAAGAAGGCGACGATCCGCATGTGGTACGCGCCGCGGAACCCACTGCTCATCGGGATCAGGAGCGCTTCCAGCTCCGGGGAGACGACCGCGGTCCCGGCCTGGGTCGATGCCAGCGCGGGTCGCTGGACGATGGGCAGGCTGCCGGCCTCGGGCGCCGGCCCCAGGATGCGGCCCTGCGCATTGAGAAAGAACGACCGCTCCCCCTGCTGCAGCACGGCCACCGGGATCCACTCGTCGATGGTGACCTGCACATGATCGGGAAGCGTCAGCGCCACGCTGGCGGACCTCACCCAGGGCAGGGCTCGCAACCGGGTCTCCAGCACCGAATGGTCCAGCAGGAAAATGCTCCGGTCGGGAGGCATCCCCATGGCGGCGACCACCTGCTGGGCATCGAGATGCGTGCTCCCGACGACCTGGATCGCCCTGGGACGAAAAGCCGGGTTGGCCAGGAGGAAGAGCAGCGCCAACACCTCCACGCCGAGCACGATGAGCTGGCCGCTGGCCCACAGCCAGCCGCGCAAGCCGCTGCCGGTTTCCGGGGCGGGTCGCGCCGAGCGAGTCTTGCGGGTGGGTCGAGTCGTGACGGTCATCGCTTGGCCTTGGGATCCAGCAGCCGGGAATCGATGGCCGTCTGGGAGCGCTGCTTTTCGTTGAATCGCTCCAGGCCCAGGGTGATCAGGCGATCTACCAGGCTGGAATAGGCGAGGCCGCTCGCCTCCCACAGCTTGGGATACATGCTGATGTGCGTGAACCCCGGGATGGTGTTCGCCTCGTTCAGGTAGATCCGGTTCGTTGTCTTCTCGAGAAAAAAATCGACGCGAGCCATGCCGGCCGCATCGATGGCCTGGAAGGCTCGGACGGCGAGGGCCCGGACTTCCTCGGTCACCGACGCCGGAATCGGCGCGGGAATCAGGAGCTTGGAGCCCTCGTCCATGTACTTCGCTTCGTAGTCGTAAAACTCGTGGGCCGGGACGATTTCGCCGACGACCGAGGCCTGGGGATCGTCGTTGCCCAGCACGCTGACCTCCAGCTCGCGGGCGTCGATGGCGCGCTCGACCAGGATCTTTCGGTCAAAGCTCGACGCCAGTCGCAACCCGGCTAGCAGCTCCTGGCGGTTATGGGCCTTCGACGTCCCCACGCTGGAACCCGAGTTGGCGAACTTGCTGAAACACGGATAGCCGAGCTGCGCCTCCACCAGCCGGAGAAATGCGTCCGGGTCCTGCTCGAAGCGGGCTCGCGAGGTCCAGACATGATCGACGACGGGCAGGCCGGCCGCGGCAAAGGCCCGCTTCATGAAGACCTTGTCCAGCCCCAGGGCCGAGGCCAGCACGCCGGCACCCACGTAGGGCACGTTGGCCAGCTCGAGCAGCCCCTGGATGGTGCCGTCCTCACCGTTCAGCCCGTGAAAGAGTGGGAACACCACGTCCAGCGAGGGCAGCCGGGCCGGGCCCGGCGGCGCACCGTTGAGCGACGCCGGCACCAGCCCATGCTGGGTCGGATCAGGCGGCAGGTACACGTACGTCCGCGACGCCGCATCGTGCACCAGGCGGGGGATCGACTCGCCCAGCAGCCAGTGGCCTTCCTTGTCGATGTACAAGGGGACAACGTCGTATCGCTTGGGGTCCAGGGCCGCCATGATCGACTGGGCGGAGAGAACCGAGACCTCGTGCTCGGTCGAGCGCCCGCCGAACAGGACGCCCACCCGGAGCCGGCCCGTCATGCTGACCGGGATCCGGTGGATTCCGGTCATTGTCCCACGATGCGGATCTCCGGCTCGAGCTCGATCCCGAACCGTTGGCGGACCGCGTCCCGCATCTCGGCCACTAACGCTATCACGTCATCGGCGGTCGCCCCGCCGAGATTGACAATAAAATTCGCGTGCTTGGGAGAGACCTGGGCGCCGCCGATCCGGCGGCCCTTGAGGCCGGCCGCCTCAATCAACCGCCCGGCCGAGTCGCCCGGCGGGTTCTTGAAGGTACTGCCCAGGCTGCGCTGGTCGATCGGCTGGGTGTCCCGCCGATGCTTCTGCACCTGTTTGATGCGCTCCCGGATGGCGGCCGGGTCGCCGGGTTGGACCGAGAACGTGGCTCGGGTGATCACCCAGCCGCGGGCGGGTCCCGACTTGAATGCCGAATCCCGGTAGGCGAATTGGCAATCGGCCGCGCCCAACTGATGGACATTGCCGGCCGGGTCGATCGCCTCAACGGAAATCAGGCAGTCCTTGACGTCGGTCCCGAAGGCGCCGGCGTTGCCAAAGACCGAGCCGCCCACCGTGCCGGGAACCCCGGCCCCAAACTCGAGTCCGGCCCGGCCGGCCTTGGCCGTCTCGGCGGCCAGCCGGGGCATGGGATAGCCCGCCGCCACCGCGACCGTCTCGCCATCGATCTGGATGGCCTCGCTGGCCAGCCGGATGGTCAAGCCGGCCAGCCGCGGACCCAAAAACAGGGTATTGGTTCCGAGCCCCAGAGCAAAGACTGGCGTCGCATCCGCGGCCAGCCGGGGCAGGATGCGCGCCAGCGGGACCTCACTCTCCAGTTCCAGAAAGAATTCGGCCGTGCCACCGATGCCATACCAGCTGTGGCGCGCCAGCGGTTCTCGTTCCCGGATCCCCGGAATGGACCGCAGCCACGACTCAGCCAACCGCCAGCCTCTCGAGGGCGCGCACCGTCTTGCCGGCGACGTCGTCGAACCCACGTACGGACATGCAGACGATGGCGTCCCCGGGGTGGGCCGCCGCGGCCAGTTGGTCCACGGCTTCGCGCGCCGAGGCCACCGTGCGGACCTCTCCCCCATCACGAACCTGCCGGGCCAGATCCTCGGCGCTGACGGTGTGGGCCAGGTGCCGCTCCCGAGCCGGCTCGATGGGGCCGATCAGGGTCAGGGCGCAGCCGGCAAAGGCGTCGGCGTACCCGTCCAGCAGGCTCAACGTACGCGAGTACGTGTGGGGGACAAAGAGCGCCAGCACCCGGCCGGGTGCGAAGCGCTCCTGCGCGGCGCGCAGCGTGGCCCGAACCTCGCTGGGGTGGTGCGCGTAATCGTCGATCACGGTCACCTGCCGAGCGCGACCGCGGATCTCGAACCGGCGGCCCGCACCCTGAAAGCGGGCGATGGCCTGGAGCGCGGTGGCCACCGGAACGCCAAGGCGAACCGTCGTGGCCAGGGCGGCCAGGGCGTTGGCCGCGTTGTGGGCACCGGCCAGCTGGGTTTCGACCACGGCGATGACCTTGCCGCCGTGCCAGGCGGTGAACCGCATGCCATTTGTCTCCGTTTGGACATCGCGCCCCTGCCAGTCGGCCCCGCCCTTGAGCCCGTAGGTCTCGACCGAGGCCCGGGTGCGGGAGAGCAGGCGTCGAACGCCGGCGTCGTCATGGCAGGCGAACAGCCGGTCCTCCGGACCGAGCGACTCGACCAGCTGACGGAATGCGAGCTCATAGGCGGCCGGATCGGGAAACACGTCCGGATGGTCCCAGTCGACGTTGAGCAAGACCGCGATGTTCGGGGCAAAGTGCAGGAACTTGGGCCTGGGATCGAACGACGCCGACGTGTACTCGTCGCCCTCGAAGACAAACTCTCTGCCGCCACCCCAGTCGGCCGCCCCACCCAGGTCGCGGACTGTGGCCCCCAGCCGGAAGCCAGGATTTCGCCCCGCCATCTTGAGGACCCAGGCGATCAAGCCCGCCGTCGTCGTCTTGCCGTGGCTGCCGGCGACCACGATCCGGGTCCGATCCCTGGTGAGCTCGCCCCAGTACTCGGCCTCGCTCACAATGCGCAGCCCCATTTCGCGAGCGGCCGCGGCTTCGGGATTGTCCGCTCGCACCTGGTTGCCTTGCACGACCAGGTCGGGCCGCGGCCACTTACTCAAGTTCTTGGGATCGTGCCGGTTGACCCAGGGAATCTTGGCGTTGGTCAGGATCTCCGTCGTCGGCGGGTAGGCGTCCTCGTCCGAGCCGGTGACCTCATCGCCGAGGGACTTC
>DASQAY010000202.1:0-2992 GCA_035635515.1 Candidatus Eiseniibacteriota bacterium
CATCGCCGACCGGGTGGTGGCCGTGCCCATCCTGCGCGCCGGGCTGGGGCTGATGGGCCCGGTCCTCGACCTGCTGCCCCAGGTGACGGTTGGCTACATCGGGCTGGAACGCGACGAGCGGACCGCGGTCGCCTCGCGCTATTACGTCAAGCTGCCGCCCGACATCCAGGGCAAGACCGTGCTGCTGCTCGATCCCATGCTGGCCACCGGGGGGAGTGCGACCAAGGCGGTCGAGATCCTGAAGGAACACAGCCCGGCCAGCGTCCGGCTGATCTGTGTGGTGGCCGCCCCGGAGGGGATCATGGCCTTGCAGCAAGCCCATCCCGACGTGGAGATCTTCGCCGCGGCCCGCGATCGCCAACTGAACGCCCAGAAGTACATCATGCCTGGGCTCGGCGACTACGGCGACCGCCTCTTCGGCACCTAAACGCCGACCTTGGCAAGGCACACCCTCACCTCCCCCTCTCCCTCATAGGGAGAGGGGGAAGGGGACCGCAGAGCGGCACATTTGACATGCCCGGGGATCTCACGTAGAGAGTGTTACAATCTCGCGCGGGACGCGGGGGGACGGCATGAACCATTCCGGCCGGCTGTCGCTGGTCACCCGTGAAGGGGGAAGAAGGATGAGGCACTCGCGTTTTCGGTTCGTAAGTCTGGGCGTCGTTTCGGTGCTCCTGCTGGCCGCCTGCGGCGGGGGCGGGACTTCGGGCTCACCCGCAGCCAGCTGTAAGCCGTTCAAGGTCGGCCTGGTCACCGACGTTGGCAAGCTCTCCGACAAGTCCTTCAACGCCAACGCCTGGAAGGGTGTCCAGGATGCCCAGGCCGATTCCAGCCTGTGCGTGCAGGCTCGCTACATCGAGTCCAACCAGCCAACCGACTACCAGAAGAACATCCAGACCTTCGTGGACCAGAAGTACGACATGGTGGTCACGGTCGGGTTCCTCCTGGGCGATGACACCCTGGCCCTGGCCAAGGCCAACCCCGGCGTGAAGATGGCCATCGTCGACTACGCCTACTCGGCCCCGCCGCCGAACCTGGTCGGGCTCGTCTTCAAGGAGGACCAGGCCGGCTTTCTGGCCGGCGCGCTGGCCGGGCTGATGACCAAGTCGGGGACCATCGCCGGCGTCTACGGCCTGAAGATCCCGCCGGTCGAGAAATACCGGGTGGGGTACGAGAACGGAGCCAAGTACACCAATCCGAGCGTCAAGACGCTGGGCATCTACCAGCCGCCGAGCGGCGCCAAGAGCTTCAATGACCCCGACTGGGGCAAGGCCCGGGCGCTCGACTTCTTCGGCCAGGGTGCCGACATCGTCTTCGGGGCGGGCGGCAACACCGGCAACGGCGCCCTGCTGGCGGCGGTGCAACAGAACAAGCAGTGCGTGGGCGTCGACGTGGACCAGTTCGTCTCCTATCCCGACGCCGACCCGTGCCTGATCACCAGCGCCGAGAAGCACATCGCGGTGGCGGTCAAGACGGCGATCGCCGACGCGGTCAAGAACCAGTGGCCGTCCAGCGGCCTGCTCGTCTTCGAAGCCAAGAACGGCGGGGTCGGGATCTCGGCGTACCACAATTTCGACAGCAAGGTCTCGGCCGACATCAAGGCCAAGATCCAGGACATCCAGAAGAAACTGGCGGACGGCAGCCTCCAAACGGGATACACGGCCTCGTAAGGACACACCACTGAAGCCGACTCGAGCGGCGGCGCTCGAGCTCCGTGGGATTGTCAAGACCTACGGGGCCCTGCGAGCCAACGACGGCGTGGACCTGGCCATCGAGTGGGGCCAGGTCCACGCGTTACTGGGGGAAAACGGGGCCGGCAAGACCACCCTGATGAACGTCGCCTATGGGCTGGTGCGTCCGGACAGCGGCACCATCCTGGTCGATGGCAACCCGGTGGTGATCCATGGGCCGCAGGACGCCATCCGCTTGGGGATCGGCATGGTCCACCAGCACTTCATGTTGATCCCACCGCTGACCGTGGCCGAAAACGTCATCCTCGGCCATGAGACGGTGACCGCGGGCGGGTTCGTCGACCAGCGGGCCGCCGAGCAGGAGGTGCGCGACCTGTCCCAGCGCTATGGGCTGGAGGTGGACCCGCGCGCTCGGATCGAGGGGCTGCCGGTCGGGATTCAGCAACGCGTGGAAATCTTGAAGTCGCTCTATCGCGGGGCCCGCATCCTGATCCTGGACGAGCCGACCGCGGTGCTCACGCCGCAGGAAGTGATCGGCCTGTTCGGGATCCTCCGCAACCTGGCCGGCGAGGGCTCGGCCATTGTCTTCATCACGCACAAGCTGGGTGAAGTCATGGAGGTGGCGGACACGATCACCGTCATGCGCCGGGGCAAGGTGGAGGCCACCACCCGGCCCAGCGAGACCAATCCGGCCGGCCTGGCCCGGCTGATGGTCGGCCGGCCGGTCCTGCTCCGGGTGGACAAGGCGCCGGCCCGGCCGCAGCGGCCGGTGCTGGAGCTCGAGCGGCTGGTGGTGCACGACGACCGCCATCGCGTCGCCGTGGATGGGGTCGCCCTCAGCGTGCATGCGGGGGAGATCGTGGGCATCGCCGGCGTCGAAGGCAACGGACAGAATGAGCTGGCGGAGGCCATCGCGGGCCTGCGCCCGGACCGCGGCGGTCGCGTCCTGCTCGATGGCCAGGACGTGACCCGGGCCACCACGCGCCACGTCCTGCACGGCGGACTGGGCTTCATCCCGGCGGACCGCCACCGGATGGGGCTGGTGCTCGAGCATTCGGTCTCGGACAACCTGGTGCTCTCGACCTTCGATCGGGCGCCCTTCGCCCAGTGGATTATTCGCCGGTTCGAGGCGGTCCTGGAATACGCTCAGCGGCTGATCAAGCAATTCGATATCCGGGCGGAGAGCCCGAGTCAGCCGGCCGGCTCGCTCTCCGGCGGCAACCAGCAGAAGGTGGTCGCGGCCCGCGAGCTCGGGCGCAAGCCCAGGGCCCTGCTGGCCAGCCAGCCCACCCGCGGCCTGG
>DASQAY010000203.1:0-3615 GCA_035635515.1 Candidatus Eiseniibacteriota bacterium
CGCGGCTGGCGCCCAACCCGATTGGATCGAGCGGCTCTTGGAGCTGGCCAACTTCTCCATCAACCGAGGCGACCTCGCGGCGGCCACGGCCTTCCTGCAACGGGCCAGCCTGCTCGCCCCGGATGACCCCAGCCTGCGCGAGCAGCTGGGCGAGACCGCCCTGCTGGCCCAGGACTACGAGGTGGCCAAGACCGCCTACCAGGCGGCGCTGCGACTGCAGCCGGGCAACGCGCTCGACCTCAAGCTCCTGGGAGCCATCGCGGTGGCCCTCGACCACGACTTCAAAGCCGCGGAGTCAGATGAGCGGGCGGCGCTGTCGGCGCAACCGTCGGATCTCGAAGCGGGCTCCTACCTGGTAGCGCTCCTCCGTTACCTGGAGAACGATCCGAAGGCCGCCGCTCAGGCGGCCACCACCAGTGTGGTCCCCAAGGGCGGCGGCGGCACATCCAGCCAGTTCGTCAACCTGGATCAAGTGGCCAGCGTCCGCCAGGATGAGGCGCTGGCTGCCATCAACCGCTACCGGCGGATCGCCGGCCTTCCGGCGATTGCCATGTCCAGCGTCATCCACCAGTCGACCCTCTCCCACGCCTACTACACCTTTTTCAATGGGGCCAGTCCCGCCATCCGCGACCTGGGGATCCATCGCGAGGCCCGCACCGGCCTCGGCTACTCCGGTGACAACGTCCTCACCCGGGCAGAGCACTTCGGCTATCCCGCCCGCTCCATGACCGAAGACATCACCCACCGCGACACCCCGACGGCGGCGGTCACCGATTGGATCGACTCGGTCTTCCACCGCATCCCGATCCTGCGCGCCGACCTGCTGGAAGCGGGCTACGGCGATGCCAGCCTGGGGCCGCTGACCGTCCAGGTGCTGGACATGGCCTATCGCGACGGGGCCCGCAATCCGGGGCGGATCGTCCTCTACCCAGCCCCCGACCAGACGGAGGTCCCGCCGGCCTTCTACGGCAATGAAATTCCGGATCCGGCGCCGAACGCCGCCTATCCGGTCGGCTACCCGATCACGGCGATCTTCGACCGGACAGCTGCGGTCACCATCCAGAGCTGGCAGCTGCAGGATGGATCAGGCCAGACGGTGCCGGGCATCAACCTGCTGCCGGACAACCCCGAGATGGAGAACTCGTTCGGGTTCCTGGCCCAGACCCCGCTGCGCCCGCAGAGCCGCTACACGATGGCGCTGACCGGCTCCATCAATGGAGTCCCCTTCCACCAGGTGTGGAAGTTCACGACTGGCGGCACCGCCCCCACGGCCAGCGCCACCGCCTGATTCTCCTCATTACTCGCCCGCCCCGCGTGGCCCCGTAAAATCTCCCGCTCACGGACATAAAATCTCCGTCCCTGGGCAGAGGGGCCTGAATTTTCCCTCCTCTGGGGAGGGGCCGGGAAGGGGGTGCTTTCTTGCCTCAGATCCTTCGGACTTGAACCTGCGGAATGTCGTCAAAATCAGCATCCTGCGTAAAAACAGTCAACCCCTGGCGGACAGCAGTTGCTGCGATCCAAACATCCATGACCTTTGGGCGACGTCCACCAGCCCGGGCCTCTGCCACGATCGAGGCGAAGACTCGGGCGACCTCGGTGTCGACGGGGATTGCCTCGAGACCACGCTCAACCCGGCTCACCGTTCGAAGCCGCAGTGCACGCGTTGGGCCGTCCTTAGCCAGCAGCACGCCCAAGTGCAACTCGGCCAACGTGACGACCGAGACTGCCGACTCGTCGGGCAGGCTGGCGACCGCACGGCCAGCCTCCACAGCGATAAAGACGGACGTATCGAGTAAGCCTCTCAGAGCGCGTCCACCCGCTCGCCGAGCGCAGCCTCGATGTCGCCCGCAAAGTCACGGTCAACTGGCGCCTCACGAATGATGCTTTCGATCACCGAACGGGGCACGAAGACTGACTTCGACGCCACCGGGGCCAGCTCAGCGACCTCTCGCCCGGAGACCGTAATCAAGAATCGTCGTCCTGCCTCGACTTGACGCAGGATTCGAGCACTGTCGTTTCGGAGGTCGCGCGCGGCAATGATTGTCGCGCCGGTGCTATCGCTCTCCCCGGCGAGATTGCGGATGATCCTCATGGGCTTCCCGTGCTTGGCGTCGTACTCCCTGCCGATGCGCTCCACCATTTCATGGGGGAAGCGCTCTTTGCCGCCGGCCCTCCCCTCGCGGCAGATCAGGGCAAACGTCCAGCCCTGCGCCCGCTTCGCGTACACGTACTGCACGAGCTCAGGATCACCCTCCGCACCTGTCCCCGCTGCCACTTTGGGGACGGCCTTCCTCGCGTTCGCCTTCTTCTTGGCTTGGGCCATGCTGGTGCCTCTCGCCGCGATTGTAGCATAAACGCTACAGATGCTACAGCGCCAGTATCGTGCCTTGGAGCTAGCCTCGTGATAGCGCCCTTGCGTAGAATCGCGACATGGGAGGTGTCAACTTGGGAGATCGCCTGACGTGGCAGCGAGGCCAGGGCAACACCGGCGTGGTAGCCATTTTCGCCATCGCCTTGATCGTCATCCTGGTGCTGGTCGTCTACTGGGGATTCCTGGGGCCAGGGCATTTCTTCGGCCCGAGCCAGAGCCCCGGCGGGACCATCAACATCAACGTTTCGCACACGCCTTAGAGCGAGTCCAGAAAGAACGGCTGACTCCAGGCGCGTCCGCCTGAGCCGTCCCACGCTTCGACCCTGACGTAGGTCTCGCGGCCGGTGACGGTGTAGCAGGCGCTGGAGCCGCCGCTGCCGACCAGCTGCGCCTGCTTGGCGATGAAGCGCAGAGTCGTACCTGCCTCCGCGGTGGCGCAGAGGGTGCGGTGGGACAGGGTGAAGCTCGTGAATCGCGGGCCGGTCGACGCATAAAACGCACCCTGGCGCATGGCGGCCAGCAGGCTCTCCAGACCCGAATCGGGCGCCAGCGCTTCAATCCAGCCACGGCCCTGGGACGCGGGCGACCCGTCCCCGCTCAAGCTGCGCACGTCGTCGGCGGCGAAGGCGTACACCCGAGCTCCGGCCGTCAGGAGCTGGTCCCACTGTTGCGTGGCATCCAGGCCGAGGCGACCGTCGTACACCTCGACCCCGAACACGCGGTGGAGGCCTCGGAGCTGAAGGGGCGCCAGCTGGGCGGCGGTGACAGTCGTCAGGATTGGGAACCCGGCGTCCTGGGCGATCCAGTCGATCGCGCCCTGCAGGGTGTCAGCCGGGAGCCAATGGTCCATGTAGAGCGCCAGCACATCACCGAAGGGATAAGTCGCGTCCACCATGGGCACGCCGGTCAGGTGGCGGGATCCATACGACTCCACCCACGTGTAGGTGTTGGCGTCGGCGACCCCCAGGAAGCGGTAGCCGTGGCTCGCATAGTAGGCGCCCAGCTGGCGCGGCAGGTCCTTTCCGACACGCCAGTTGGAGTCCGCCTGCAGGTTGCCCCGATACCAGTCGACGGGAACGCCCGCGGCGGTCGCGTACGGGTTGACGATGACCAGCTGTTTGGCATACACGGCGGAAGCGGGTTTCGAGTGGAAGACGACCGCCGCCGCGCCGCGGCCGAGCAGCCCGGACGTCAGCACGACCAAGGTCAGGACCAGGGCCGGCCGAGTCCAGTTCGGGAACCGC
>DASQAY010000204.1:0-6403 GCA_035635515.1 Candidatus Eiseniibacteriota bacterium
GATACAATCAGCGCGATGGCCGACCTGGCGCGCGGTTACGATGCGGTGAACCTGGTTGCCGACCCGCTGCACGGATACATCAAGATCACCAAGCGCAGCGCGTCCGGCGACGTCGCGGCGGAGCAGGACCTGCTCGATGACCCCTGGCTCCAGCGGCTGCGGCGGATCCATCAGCTGCAGTCGGCGTGGTGGGTGTTTCCCAGCGCCGAGCACTCGCGTTTCCAGCACGCCCTGGGGGCCATGCACCTCGCCGGCGAATGGGCGCGGCACGTCTACCCGAACCTGCGCCTGGTCGCGCCGGACGCGCCGTCGGCCGCGTGTGTGGAGGAAACGCTACGCGTGGCGGGTCTCCTGCACGATGTCGGGCACGGGCCGTTCGGGCATTTCTTCGACCAGAATTACCTGGACCGGTTTGGCAGTGACCATGAGGTCATCGGCCGGCAGCTCATCCTGGGGCCGCTGGCCGCGGTGATCCGGGCCCTGCAATCCAGCCCCGCCGGACCATTCGAGCCTGGCGAGCGGATTGATCCGCGGTGGGTGGGGGAGTTGATCGCGGAGGATCCGCTCCCGGGTCCGGCGCCACCGCGCTGGGTCCGGCTGTTGAAGCCGATCCTGTGCGGCACCTACACAGTGGACAACCTGGACTATGTGCCCCGGGACGCCTACATGTGCGGCGTCGCCGTCGGCCCGGTGGACGTTGCCCGCCTGCTGCACTACACCTTCCTGGGGGAGGAGGGGATGCTCCTGCACCAGCACGGCACGCAGGCGTTGTTGATGTTCCTGAACGCTCGCCTGTACCTGTACAACAACCTGTATTTCCATCGCACCGTGCGTCGCATCGACCTGCACATGCGCGAGATCTTCCGCGAGACGATCGACCAGCTCCTGCCCGGCGATCCGCTGGCCCATCTTGATGCGTACCAGGCCCTGACCGATTGGTCGCTCATCGAATCGGTCACCCGCTGGCGGCAGGGGGCTGGGCGGTTACGGGAACTCGGTCTGGAATGGGAGCGGATCGTCCGCCGGGAGCTCAAGTGGCGGATGATTTTCGAGGACTACTCCGAGATCTCGGAGATGCCGGCCGGCTTCCCCCCCCAGCCCGCCCGGGTGGAGGCCATCCTCCGGGCGCAGCTCCCAGCCGACCTGCGCGACGCGTCGCTGGTGGTGGACGTCGCCTCCGTCGATCCGCGTCCCCAGAACCCGCTCCAGGACCGCGGGGCCGTTCGGATCTACAACCCGATGAGCCGGGCCGTCGAATCCAGCGAGGTGGCCGATCTTTTCCGGCGGCTTCCCATCCGGACGACGCTGCTTCGCGTCTTCACGGCCGACGCCGGCAGAGCCGAGGTGTTACGCCACGCGGTGGAAGGGGTCCTGTATCGCCGGGACGTGCTGGTCGGGCAGGCCGGCTGATGGCCGTCCAACCCCAGGAGGCCATTCGTCCGCTGAGCGTCCTCGAGCTGAACACCCGCATCCACGAACTGCTGGCCATGCGGTACCAGAGTGTGGTGGTCAAGGGTGAGGTCAATGGCGTCAGCCTGAGCGGTGGCCACGTGTGGTTTGTGCTCAAGGATCCAGGCGCCCGCCTGGATGCGGTGATTTTCAGCTCCACCGCCCGGCGATTGCCCTTCCTCCCCCAGGACGGCCAGGAGCTGGTCGTCACCGGCCAGGTCGACTACCACGCCCAGAGCGGGCGGATGAAACTGGTGGTCAGCCGGCTCGACTATGACGGCGCCGGCAAGATGCGCGAGGCGACGGAACGGCTCAAGCGCCGGCTGGAGGCCGAGGGCGCCTTCGACCCGAGTCGCAAGCGACCACTCCCCTTCCTGCCGCGATCGGTCGCCCTGATCACGTCGCCCAGCGGAGCGGTGATTCACGACTTGCAACAGACGATCTGGGAGCGCTTCCCCAACATGTCGCTCTCCGTCTATGCCGCCCAGGTGCAGGGCACCGCGTCGCAGCGGAGCCTGGTGGCGGCACTCCGCCAGTGCGACCGGGACCGTGCCGCCGACGTGTGCATCGTGGCGCGCGGCGGAGGCAGCCCCGAAGAATTGATGGCCTTCAACCAGGAACCGGTGGTGCGGGCCGTCCAGGCGATGCGCATCCCGGTGGTCACCGCGCTGGGCCATACCTCGGACCGGACGCTGGCGGACCTGGTGGCGGACCGCGAGGCGCGGACCCCCACGGCCGCCGCCGAGCTGGTGGTTCCTCGCAAACGCGACCTCCTGCGTCAACTGGAGGAGGGCGCCCATCGTTTGCGCCGGGCCGCCGGCATGGCGCTGCTGGGCCGCGAGCAGGCGCTCACCCGGCGCCTGGCGACCGCCCCCATCCTCCAGGACCCGATCCGGCTACTGCTGGTACCGGCAGGCAATGACCTTGTCCAGAAGCAGCAGGCGCTCCGTCGGCTGCAGCAGGACGCGGTCACCCGTCGCCGTGATCGGCTGGAGGAGGTGATCCGCCGGCTCGCCCACCTCAACCCCATGGAGGTGCTGCAGCAGCGTCAGCGTGGCCTCGACGAGCGGCGCCTGCGGTGGAGCCGCAGTCTGGTCCTGGTGACGGGTTTCGGGCGGCGCGAGCAGGACCGCGTGCACATCCTGCAAGCTCGGCTGCGGACCGCACTGGATCGGACGCTGCGCGAGCTGGATGCTGCGTTGGTCTCGAGGGCTCACCGCCTGCGCAGCCTCGGCACCCAGGAGACACTGGACCGCGGGTTCGCGATCGTTCGGGATGCCAGCGGCCGGGTGGTGCGCGAGGGCGCCCAGGTGGGCCCCGGTCTTCCGGTCGGCATCACCCTGGCGCACGGGTCGCTGGACTGTACGGTCGATCGGGTCGAACCATGACCGAGTCCCCGACGCCGAGCTACGAACAGGCCCTGGCCCGCCTGGATGAGGTGCTGCGGTCCCTGGAAGAGGGCAGCCTGACGTTGGAAGAGACGATTGCGGCCGTGGCCCGCGGTCGTGAGTACCTGCAGCTGTGCCAGGACAAGCTGGAAGAGGCGCGCCGCAAGATCGAGACTCTGCCCGTCAGCCAGGAATCGCTCCCGGAACAAGACGCGCCCCATCCAGCATCGGTCGCCGAGCTGCGAGAGCAGGCAGGCGGCGGGAGCCGTCCGCCCCAGGGCGAGATTCCCTTTTGACCCGGATTCGGGTTCAGCTTGGCAGGCGCCGCGGTTTGGCTCGCTCGGGACTCCAGTAGCGACGCGGCGGACCTGGCATCTCGACCACCCGCCCGTCGGCGAGCAGGTGACGGAGGGTTTCGGCAAGCTGATCTTGGGTAATTGGATGCTCGAACTCGACGCCGTGCTCAAGTGCGGTCTTGCTTTCGGTCGGTCCTCGGGTTAGGCGCCCGGCCACATCGTGCTCCGCTCGGAAGCCCGCTACACGAACTGCCAATAATTCATTGAAGGTCAGCGCGGACTCTGCGCTTCCCGGCATGCGGCCGAGCAGGATCCCCTCGGTCGCGTCCCCGAAGAGCCGGCGCCGCTCGTCTACCGGGACGGAGGGGTGAGGGCCGGTGCGAAACAAGACGCTTACCCGCGTCTCTGCGGGCGCGGCGTGCCATGGCCGAAGGTCTATCGGATACTCATGGCCCAGCGGTCCGGGGAGAACGCCGGTTTCTCCACCGATCCGCGCTCGCAATTCGCCGAGAGTGGTCGCCGCCTCCCCTTCTTTGGCGGCGGTCGCTTCCGCCTGGCGCTGCACCGGTACACCGGATGAGTCGAGCCGGCCGATCACGTCGCGATCATCCTGCCCGCACAGCCTGGCCGAGTCTTAGTCGGCTTCCGCTTGCGGGTCCGCATGAGGTGGGTTCGCGCGCCGCAAGATGCCCCAGTCCTGAAGCGAGCGCCGGAGCATCTCCGGTGTGGTTCGGTAGGCCTGCGCCAGCTGCTCGAGGTCATCGGCTCGGAAGGTGACGACGGCGGTGTCGAAGTCTCGCCGTTGCTGTTGCAAGGTGGCGATGTGGCGGGTCAACTGCGCGCTCTGTCGCTCCGGAAGCCCCGACAGCTTTTCCAGGTCGATGGCCATCTTGCTGGGCGCGTCGGGCTCGGCACCGGCGTCGGGCTCCTCCGGAAGCAACTGGGTAACCGGGACGGCGTACAGCATGGCGATCTGGTGCAACCGGCTGACAGAGATGTTTCGGTCGCCGCGCTCGTAGGCGGCAAGCAGCGACCCCTTGAGGCGCTTGCTCGAGAGGACCTCCACCTGCTGCAGGGTGAGCCCGCGCTGCTTCCGCAGGCTCCGAAGCCTGGCTCCTACCTTCTGCGAATATCCACTCATGGCCTCCCCTGTGGCCAGCGTTTCGCTCAGTCTAGCGCACGATCATCGTCACGTCGAAGGATTTCGTGGCGAATTGGCATCCAGCCGATATAATCGAGCGTCGGCCGCGCTGTCCCCGTAGCTCAGCCCGGATAGAGCACCGGCCTCCGGAGCCGGGTGCACAGGTTCAAATCCTGTCGGGGACACCACTCAAACCCCAGGTTTCATAGGCATTCTGCATGCAGGCGGCCTTCACACCTTGATGGTCGGGACACATTGCTCTGCTCGCCCGACTGCGCTGTCCCGACTCCACCGGGACATTCTCGCCTGCACCCGATGCGTGGACGCGGGGTACCTGCCGCGGGCGGCGCCCGTGCTCAGTGGCTTCGCCGACAACCGCATCATGCTCATCGGACAGGCTCCGGGTCTCCGCGAGGAGGCGCGCCGGTTGCCGTTTCAAGGCCGGTCGGGGAAGACCCTGATGCGTTGGCTGGTGCGCGCCGGGTTTGCCTCCGAGGCCGACGTCCGGCGTCGCGTCTACATGACCTCCGTGACCAAGTGTTTTCCAGGCAAGGGTACGGGCGGGGGTGATCGCCGGCCCGGCCGGCGGGAGGTGGACCTCTGCCGGCCCCACCTGGACCGGCAGCTGGCACTGATCCGCCCCCACGTCATCCTGCTGGTGGGCGGGCTGGCCCACCAGCGGTTTCTGCCCGGGCGCCCGCTGGACCAGCTGGTCGGGCGCATTTTCGACGCGAAGGGTCACATGCTGCAGGGCACTCTCACGACGCGACTGCTCCTCGTTCCGCTGCCGCATCCTTCTGGCGCCAGCCGCTGGCTCAATGATCGCGCCAACGTCAAGCTGCTGGACCGAGCGCTGCGGCGGCTGCGCTCGGTGGTCGCCGTCATTGACGCTCCCATGGCCGTCACCTAAACTTCCGACCAATGCTGGGAGGGGAGTCTCGCGAGACGGTCGAGCCGAAGCCGAAGGTCGAGACGCCTCCAGCGACCAAAAGCGCCGACGACATCCTGGCCTCTATCTTCGCCTCGGTCACGCCCGAGGCGACGCCGCTAGAGCAGCTCGAACAGGCCCTCCGCCACCCCAAGAAGCTGATCTACACGGCCATGTCCAACCGCAACTTCTTCTGGCGGATGCATATCTCCAAGTTCGTCCTCGACGAGGGACACGTGCCCATCAACCCGTTCATGTTGTTCGACTACTACTTGCTCCACACGGTCGAGAAACAGATCGTCCGCGAGGCCTTCAACAATCTGCTGGCGCGTTGCGACGAGGTATGGGTCTTCGGCCAGATGAGCCTGGGGGTCAAGGTCCAGGTGGGGATCGCGAAGCGGATGCGGAAACCGCTGCGCTTTTACGACATCGCGGACCTACCCGAGCGGGTGGTACGGATCTCGGAGCAGCTCGCGCAGGAAGAATCGAGGGGCTGAGGAAGCGACGGGGCCTCGCCGGACGCCCGGCTAGACCCGGGTGATGAGGTCTCTCTCCAAGCTGGCGCGTGATTTCCGTACCAGGTCGTGGAAGGCCGGCCGGTCCGGGACCGCCCATTCGATCTGGCGCAACGCGCTGTAGAGCCCTTTCAATGCCTTGATGGCGTCGCCCAGGTCCACGCCCGACGGCGGGACCATCTCGGTGAGCGGGACGCCGGACGCCCACTGGTAGGTGAACTCCACGTAATCCGTCGAGAGCGGGCGGAGGGTGTCCTCGCCCCGGTCCTTCTCCCGGCCCGAGAACCGGAAGAAGATGACGCGCAGCCGCTTGTGGGACAGCGCCACCTCGGAGTTCGGGAAGCGCGGGCGGGCGCGCACCCGGTCCCGGCCCCGGTCCTCGGCCGTCACCATGACCAGGGTGGCGGCCAGCTCCGCCGGCGCCAGCTCCTGGAGCCAGCCGTCCTCGATGGCCTGGGTGATGATCAGGCTGTTCTCGCCATAGATCCGGGATGCCAGCAGCCCCTTCGGGGTCGGTGTCGAATCCTGGAGAAAGCCCAGGTCGGAGAGGATGCCGCGAATCGCCGCCATCCGCCGGCGGTATTCCCCGGCGCTCTGTTCCGCCTCCTGCTCCGCGCTTTTGACCTGGACCTGCAGCCGGCGAACCTCCTGGTGGTGCGCCGTGTGCTCGGCGAGATGGGGGCAGG
>DASQAY010000205.1:0-4058 GCA_035635515.1 Candidatus Eiseniibacteriota bacterium
CCAGCGCTGCACTGCGGCGTCCCGCCTGATCGTGGACCGCAAGGTGGAGAAGGATTTCACGGACCTACTCCAGGAGCGGGCGGCCAAGATGCGGGTGGGCGACGGGCTGCAGCCCGACACCGACATGGGCCCGGTGATCAACGAGGCGGCCCTGAAGAAGGTCCACGAGTACACCGAGATCGGGAAGAAGGAACATGCTCGGCTGGTGCACGGCGGCGACTTCGCCGGCGACCAGGGCTGGTTCTACCGGCCGACCATCTTTGCCGATGGGCGCAAGGACATGCGGATGGCGCAGGAAGAGATCTTTGGACCATCCACCCTGGTGATGCCGGTTAACGGGCTGGACGAGGCGCTGGAGGTAGCCAACTCCACCCAGTACGGCCTCTCCATGTCCATCTACACCAACGACCTGCGCAAGGCCTTCCACGCCATGGAGGAGATGCAGTCGGGCCTCGTCTACGTGAACGCCCCCACCATCGGCGCGGAGATCCAGTTGCCCTTCGGCGGGGTCAAGAACACCGGAAACGGGCACCGCGAGGCTGGCACGGTGGCGCTCGACGAATTCACCGAGTGGAAGACGATCTACGTCGATTACTCCGGCCGGCTGCAGCGCGCCCAGATTGATACGGCGCTGGGAGAGTAAGCCTGGCGATCAAGCCCGAGACGGTGCAGGTCGCCGAGGTCTCGGACCTTCGGGTCCGGTACATGGACGAAGGCACCGGCCATCCGCTGGTGCTGGTCCACGGGTGGGTCGGGTCGCTGGAGAACTTCCACACCTGGAGCCCGGCGTTCGCCGGCCACCGCCGGGTCCTGATCCCGGATCTTCCCGGGTGTGGCGAGACAAAGCTGGGGCGGGAGCGGCCCGACGGGGTGCCGGCGCTGGCGTCCTTTGTCCGGGCGTTCGTGGAGCGGCTCGGACTGGGACAGCACGATATCGGCGGCATCTGCCTGGGCGCCACGGTGGCGCTCGAGTACGCGAGCCGCTTTCCCGACGCCGTGAGCCGGCTGGTGCTTCATACGCCCGTCTTTTCCCCGGCCACGATTCGTCCCACCTTCGCCCGGCAGGCCCGCGTGCTGACCTGGGGGCCGACCTCCGCCGTGGTCGCCCGCCTGCGCCGGAACCGGATGTTCTCCGACCTGTACAAGCGATTCCTGAGCGAGGGGCCCGGCGTGGATCCCTATGACGCCCAGGTCAATTTCGATAACCAGGTCCGTGCCGACAGCGGCGTCGCCCGAAGCTGGCTGCGGGACGGCATCCGGCGTGATTACCGGGAATTCCTGGCGACCTGGCGCAAACCGGTGCTGGTGGTGGTAGCCGCCAACGACCGGCTCGTCGATGTGGACGACATCCGCAACCTGGTGCAGTTGATGCCGCAGGCCGAAATCCGGGTGATTGAGGCGGCCGGCCACGGCTGGACGCCCACCCTGATTGCCGCCCAGGTCGAGACCATCGGCGGGTTCCTTCGGGCGAGCGGCGGGGGTGCGGGGTGACGGGATTCAACACCGACGGGCTCAAGCCGTGGGCGGGGCTACCCGCGCCCAGTCCCGGGTCGGCGCCGGATGCCCGCATCTTCGGCGTCCCGCTGGATCGCGGCTCGTTCTATCGGAAGGGTGCGGCGCAAGCTCCCGCGACACTGCGCGAACTGTCCGCCATCTTCGCCCCGGTGACCGAGCGGGCCGAGCTCTTCAACGAAGTCACGATCGAAGACAGCGGTGACCTCCCGATCGTTGATGGAGACATGGGCGCCAATGTCGAGGCGATCTCGGCCACGATTGCCAAGACGCCGGCGGGCACGGTCCCGATCGTGCTCGGTGGCGATCACACCACGGTGGCGCCCACCCTGATTGCCCAGCAGGAGCGCCTGAATGGGCGGGTCGCCGTGCTGTACATCGATGCCCATCCCGACCTGAATGACATCTCGCGGAACTCCCGCTGGTCCAATGGGTGCGCGCTCCGACGGGGGCTGGAGATGGGGGAGATCGATCCCCGACGGGTTCTCCTGCTCGGCTGCCGAGACTATGACTGGGAAGAAGTCGAGTACATCCGCCGGGCGGGGGTGACGTTGATCCCCAGCGCCGAAGCCCATCGCCTCACGCCCGCCCAGTTCCGAGATCGGGTGCAGGAGGTCGCCCGCGACGGACGCCTCCACATTTCGCTCGACATCGACGCCCTGGATCCCAGTGCTGCGCCCGGGACCGGCATCCCGGCCGCCGGCGGGCTCACCTCGCGCGAGCTGCTCGACTTCCTGCATGCCTTGCGGGGCCTGCCGCTGGCCGGGCTCGACGTGGATGAGGTCGCGCCGCCGCTGGACCAGGGTCACGTGACCAGCCTGGCGGCCCTGCGCTTTATCTTTGAGTTCCTCGGAGCGCTGAAGCTGGCGCGATAAGAGATGGCCGGCCTTCCCAGTCGGTCCGAGGTCGTGATCGTCGGCGCCGGGGTCATGGGGTGCAGCCTGGCCTTTCACCTGGCCCGGATGGGGAAGCGGCAGGTCGTCGTCCTGGATCGCGGTGAGATTGGCCAGGGCGCCACGCTGGCCTGTGCCGGAGGCGTCCGGGCCCAATTCTCGACCGAGATCAACATCCGGGTCGGAATAGAGGCGAAGCGGATGCTGCGCGGGTTCGAGAAGGAGACCGGGCGCCCGGCGGACTACCGCGAGATCGGCTACCTCTTCCTGCTACAGACCGAGCAGGAGCGGAAGGACTTCGATGGCAGCGTGCGGCTCCAGCAGCGGCTCGGTGTCGAGGACGTCCGCTGGCTGGAGCCCAAACAGGCGGCGACCCTGGTCGGCGGGTTGGAGGTATCTGACCTGACCGGCGCGGTCTTCTGCCCGAGCGATGGGCTGGCCGGGCCCTCGGAGGTCACGTTCGGCTACGCGGACGCCGCCCGCCGGCTCGGCGTCCAGATTCGTGAAGGAGCGGCAGTTACGGGCTTCCTCAAGCGTGGCGATCACGTCGAGGGCGTCAGCACGGTGGACGGCGAGCTGTACAGCGACCAGACCGTGATCTGCGCCGGTCCCTGGGCGGGACAGGTCGGGGAGCTGGACGGGATGGCGATTCCCATCCTTCCGTCCAAGCGGCATGTGTTCGTGAGTGGCGCGATGCCCGCCATCAGCCGCCGCACGCCCATGACCATCGACTTCCATACCTCTTTCTATTTCCATCCCGAAGGCGAGGGCGTCCTGTTCGGGATGAGCGACCCCGGCCAGGCGCCGGGGTTCGATGTCAGCGTCGACTGGGCATTCCTGGACCGGATCGCGGCGGTGGCCCGCCATCGCTGGCCCCCGCTACTCGAGGCGCCGGTCAAGACCGCCTGGGCGGGCCTGTACGAGCTCACCCCGGATTCGCAGCCGCTGGTCGGCCCGCTTCCCAACCGGCCCGGGGCCTGGATCGCGTCCGGATTTTCCGGGCACGGCTTCATGATGGCGCCGGTGATCGGCCGGTGGCTGGCGGAATGGATGATCCGCGGGAAATCTGAGGTCGACCTGGCCCCGTTTGCGCCGGACCGCTTCGCAGCTGGCCGGATGGAGCCCGAGCGCAACGTGGTTTAGGGCCAAGCCAAGGCCGGATCGGGCTAAGATCGATCAGGCTCATGCGCCGGCTCCTCCTAATCGGTCTTGTTGCCGGCCTCGCCGGCTGCACGAATCAACTCCCATTCCAGGAACCGGCTGCCGCCATCGTCGAAGGACACACCATCTCGATCAAGACCTACCAGGCCCGTCTGGAGGTCAGCCGCCAGCGTGACCCGCTGGCCGGGCTGACGACCTCGCCATCCAGTTCTCCCAGTGCGCAACGGCTCGAGGATGTCACCATCCAGCAACTGATCCGGGAGGAGATCATCCGGCAGGAGGCCGACCGCCGGAAGATCCAGATCTCGGACGGCCAGGTCGACCGGCGGATCGGTCACCTGCGCGATCAGGCCGGCGCCGCCGCCTTCGATGCCGCGTTGAGCCGCAACGGCTTCACGGCGGCCAGCTTTCGCGACTACCAGCGCGCGTTTCTGACGGAAGTGGCGGTGGTCAAGGCGATGGCCCACGAGCGGGCCGCCTCCGCCGCCGTCG
>DASQAY010000206.1:0-2866 GCA_035635515.1 Candidatus Eiseniibacteriota bacterium
CGCTACGTCCAGGAACGGCGCCGGGGTCTCGATACCGGCGTTGTTCACGAGCACATCGATGGTGCCGAATTCCTTGACGGTGCGCTGCACCATGGCATTCACCGCCGCCGAATCGGACACGTCCGCCTTGACGGCGATGGACCGCGCGCAGCAGGCGGTCAACTCACTGGCCAGCGCCTGGGCTTCGGCTTCGAAGCCGAAATAATTCACGACCACGTTGGCCCCGGCCGTCCCGAAGGTCTGGGCGATCGCATGCCCGATCCCGCTGCCCGCCCCGGTGACGATGGCCACCCTGCCGTCGAGCTCCTTTGCCACGCGGTGCTAGGTCGCCTTCCCGGCGCTGGTGAAGCGGTATCCGATGCCGGGCACGGCCAGGATGAAGAACGGATGGGCGGCGTCCGACTCGATCTTCCGGCGGAGGTTGCGGATGTGGACGTCGATCACCCGGGTCTCGATCGGATACTCGTAGCCCCAGACGTGATTCAGGATCTTCTCCCGGGAGAGCACCTTGCCCGCATTGGAGGCCAGGAAGGCCAGCAGGTCGAACTCGGTGTGGGTGAGCACCACTTCCTGCGAATCGCGGAAGACCCGCCGCTCGTTGAGGTCGATGACCAGATCCTTGAACTCGAGGCGGCCCTGGTTGATCGCTTCCTCTTCCTGGCGGGCCTTGCGCAGGTGGGCCGCGATCCGGGCCAGTAACTCCCGCGTCCGGAAGGGCTTGGTGATGTAGTCGTCAGCGCCGATCTCCAGGCCCACCACGATGTCGATCTCCTCCGTCTTGGCACTCAGGATGATGATGGGGATGCGGATGCCGGCCTTGCGAATGTCGCGGCACACATCGAAGCCGGAGACATCCGGCAGCATGATGTCGAGCAGCACGAGGTCCGGCTTGCTGACGTCCACCTTGCGCAGGGCTTCGGAACCGGTCTCGGCCTCGATCACCTCGTAGCCTTCCTTCTCGCAGGCCAGGCGAATGGCCTTGCGGATCATCGCCTCGTCGTCCACCACGAGAATCTTTTTGGCGGCTGGCATCACGACGCCGCGACGGCCGCCCGCCGGCGGGCCCGGTCGGCCTGCGCCCGCGGCAGCGAAATGGTGAACACACTCCCTTTCCCGTACTGGCTGCGCACGTCCACGTGCCCGCCCAGCATTTCGACCAGGCTGCGGACGATGTACAGGCCCAGGCCCGTTCCCGGGATGCGGCGGACGACGGGATCCTCGGCCCGGTAGAACTTGTGAAAGACGCGCGGCAGGTCTTCCGACCGGATGCCAACGCCCTCATCACGAACCCCGAAGTGCACCTGCTCTCGATCCGCGGTCACCGACAGTTCCACGGGGCTCCCGTCGGGCGAATACTTGATGGCGTTGGTCAGGAGGTTGACCAGGATCTGGTGCAGTTTCTGCGACTGGCCAAACACCGGCGGCAGCGCGGCCGGGACCTGGCGTCGCAGCGGACGCTGCTGCAGCAGCGGTCCTACCTCTTCGCACACATGATCGATCACCGGCCCCACCTCGACGCTGGAGAGCTCGATTGACATCCGGCCGGCATCGATCCGGCTGACGTCCAGCAGGTCGGCGATCAGCCGCTCCATCCGGTTCACCTGGCCGTGCAGGTCCTGCAGCAGCTCGCGCCGCTGCGGCTCGGTCAGGTCGAAGTCGAGCAAGAGTTCGCTCAGTCCTTTGAGCGTGGTGACCGGCGTCTTCAGCTCGTGGGAGGCGGCCAGCATCAACGCATCCTTAGCCTGGATGATCTCCAGCTCGGGGGTGACGTCATGGATGGCAATCAGCACGGCCGCCACCCCGTCGCCGTCCCGAATGGGCGCCACACTGTAGGAGACGCGGACCGGTTCGTCACTCGTCCGGAAGCGGAACAGGTAGGCAAAGTGGGTATCGACAGCCTTGCCCTGCCGTAAGGCCCGGCGCAGGGGCCCGTTGGCGGCGCACAGGTTGACCCCCGTCTCCGTCCGGACTTCCAGAACATCCGCCGCCGGCCGGCCCATCGCCTCTGTCCGGCTCCAGCCAGTCAGGCGCTCGGCCGCCTGGTTCAGGCCGACTACCGTTGACTCCCGGTCGACAAGGACGAGGGCCTGCAGCGACTGCTCGAAGGCGTTCGATCGCAGGGCTCGGTCGGTGGACCGCAGGGTTCGATCCCCCCTTAACATCTGTTAGCCGAGTATAGATCCCGTCAGCCTTGTCTTCAATTTTCTTAACCGCTTCTCCAGGGCCCAGGCCCGTGGCTGCAGAGCTCGCTCGTAGAGGCCGAGGTAGCGGACGGTCGAGCCGCCAAAGCCGGTCTTGAAGCGATAGAGCCCGAACCAGGGGTGGTCCGGCGCGGGCTCATCCGGGATCCCCCACCAGTCGTACACCTCACAGCCGAGGGCTTTGAAGTCCAGCATGGCCCGCCAGTGGAGGAGATAGTTGGGCATCAGCTCCTTGCCGTTGTCCGCCGACCCCCCGAACAGGTAGTACGCGGTGCGGCCGAACCGGGCGACCAGGATCCCGGCCAACAGGGTGCCATCGTGCGACCCGAGGTAGAGCCGAGCCCGTTCGGGGCCGAAGAGCTCGAGCAGGGAGCGATAGTAGTCAGCGCCGGGGAGGTGAATGTGCTGGCGCTGGGCGGTGGCGGCGCTGAGTCGGGCGAAGGCGGCAACATCCTGGCTGTCGGCAATCGTGACGCCCTTCCGCTCGCTGAGCCCCAGGTTATAGCGAGTCTTGGGCTTGAACGACGCCCGCAACCCTTCGGCATCCGGCCGCAGGTCGAGCAGGCTGGTGACCTGTGGTTGCACCGGCGTGCTCGGCGTCCATCCGGCGGCCGGGAGGCGGGTCGACCACTCATCGTCGGGGGACGCCTCCGGCTCGAGGCGGA
>DASQAY010000207.1:0-2671 GCA_035635515.1 Candidatus Eiseniibacteriota bacterium
CCGGCGCAAGGCCTCCACCTGGTCGCGCTCGTGACGAGGGCTGATGCGGACCACCGGGACCGGGGCCTCGCCGCCCTGGAAGCGATTGACGCCCACCACCACCCGGGTGCCGGCCTCCACCTCCTGCTGCTGCTGGTAGGCGCTGTCCTGGATCGCCTGCTGGGTGAATCCGCTTTCGATGGCGCCCACCGCGCCGCCGCGCCGGTCGACCTCGGCGATCAGGGCGCGCGCCTGCTGCTCCAGCTCCCGGGTCAATGTCTCCACCAGGTAGCTGCCGCCCAGCGGGTCGGTGACGCCCGGCACGTTGGTCTCGTGGGCAATGATCTGCTGGGTCCGCACCGACAGGGTGGCGGCTTCCTCCGAGGGCAGCCCCAGGGCTTCGTCGTAGGAGCAGGCGTGCAGGCTCTGGGTCCCACCCAGCACCGCACTGAGGGCCTGCAGGGCCACCCGGACGACGTTGTTGTGCGGCTGCTGCGCCGTCAGGGTGCTGCCCCCGGTCTGGGTGTGAAAGCGCAGCATCTGCGACCGCGGGTTGCGCGCCCCGAACCGGTCGCGCATCAGCGACGCCCAGATGGCGCGGGCCGCCCGAAACTTGGCGACTTCCTCGAAGAAGTCACTGAAGACGGCGAAGAAGAAGGACAGGCGGGGCGCGAAGTCGTCGACCTGCAGGCCGGCGGCCTGGGCCGCCTCCACGTAGGCGATGGCATGCGCCATGGTGAAGCCCAGCTCCTGCACGGCCGTGGCCCCGGCTTCGCGCAGGTGGTAGCCGGAGATCGAAATCGTGTTCCAGTTGGGCAGCCGCTCGCGACAGTAGGCGAACAGGTCAGTGGTCAGCCGCATCGAGGGCCGGGGCGGGAAGATGTAGGTGGCCCGGGCCGCGTACTCCTTGAGGATGTCGTTCTGCACCGTCCCGTTGAGCTGCGGCCCCGCCACGCCCTGCTTTTCGGCCACCAGCTCATAGAGGAGCAGCAGGAGGGCGGCCGGGGCGTTGATGGTCATCGAGGTACTGACCCGGTCGAGCGGGATCCCCTCCAGCAGAATCTCCATGTCGCGCAGCGACGAGATGCTGACGCCCACCTTCCCCACCTCGCCGCGCGCCATCGGTGCGTCGGCATCGTGGCCGATCTGGGTGGGCAGATCGAAGGCGATGGAGAGCCCGGTCTGCCCCTGCCCCAGCAGGTACTGGAAGCGGGCGTTGGTTTCGGCCGCGCTGCCGAAGCCGGCGTACTGCCGGATGGTCCACAGCCGCTCGCGGTACATCTCCGGATAGATCCCGCGAGTGAAGGGGTACTCGCCGGGCGGCGCCGGGGCCGCCCCCGAATCAGCCGCCGTGTAGACCGGCTTCAGCGGCAGGCCACTGTCCGTTTGGGGCGATGGGATGGACGGCTGCGGCTTAACGGCCCGGGTGGCCATCCGCCTCCACGAGCTCGGTCAGGACTCCGCAGGCACTCTTGGGATGGATGAACCCGACCCGCGTGCCGTGCGCGCCGGGGCGGGCCGCCTGGTCGATCAGTTGCGCTCCCGCGGCTCCCGCGTGCTGCAGGCCGGCGGCCACGTCGTCGGTGGCGTAGGCGACGTGGTGCACCGCCTCCCCCCGATCGGCAAGGAACTTTCGCAGGGTGGACTCGGCCCCCAGGGGGGTGAGCAACTCGATCCGGCTGTCGCCGATGGGGATCATGGCGACTTCCACACCCTCCGCCTCCAGCCGTTCGCGGCTCATCGCCTTCAGGCCGAGACGCCGTTCGTAGAGGTCGATCGCCTGATCCAGGTCATGCACGGCAATGCCGACGTGATCGATCCGTTTGAGCACGGTTCTGCTCATTGTAGGGAGCCGGCCCGCCGCGATTTCCGCGGATGGATTACTTGGCGGAGAGCTCCCGGTGGCGGCCTTCCCAGAAGTCAAGCCGGCGACGCAGCCGATCGTTCTGCGCGCGCAGCAAGGCCAGGGTGGTGGTATCGGTCACCTTGTGCTCTTGCGCGATCTCCGCGAGGCCGCGGTCGGCGACGGCCAGCAGGCCCTCCTTGAAGGTCAGGAGCTCGCGGTACACGATGCGCCAGTGGCGCGCGTCCTCCGCCAGACCGGTCTGGGGGTTCTCACTCGGCAGCAGGCGATCAGGATCGCCGGCGTGCCGAATCGCTTCCTCCTCTTCGGGACTCACCGCCAACCCACGTTATCCAGTCCTCTTCGACGACGCAAGGGCTGACTTCCATGGGCTTGCCAGACACCGGCAACACGTGATAAGAAAGGTATCAGTATGAGTATCAACCCAGAAGTGGCAGACGCGGCCGAGGCCGCCGCCGACCCGGATCGCGTGCTGCCCACTGAGAACCTGGCGACCACCAAACCGGCCGAAGCCCGACGCTGGGTCCGCATTTATCGCGAACTCCTCAGCTTCAAGCAGCGGGTGCTCCAGGCCGCCCATGCCAAGCTCCCCGAGGTGACCGAGGAAGCCGCCCGCCGGGAGGCGGTGGACACCGACCTGGTCCTGCTGGAGGCGCAGCAGAGCCGGCTCCGCCGACGGCTGGAATTCTGGAAACGACGCTCCGACAAGTTGAGCCAGTAGGCTGAGCTAGCCTTTCAGCGCGCGCGGTCAACGCTATCGGCCAGGTACTGGGCCAGGTCCTTGACCTGGAGCCGGGCCTCGTCGCCCTTGGCCGCGATGCCGTCCCG
>DASQAY010000208.1:0-3797 GCA_035635515.1 Candidatus Eiseniibacteriota bacterium
GCCGCTGCCGCTGCCGGCGCCGACGCCCCGTCCCCGTCGCCAACCGCCAGCTCCGCCAGCGGCGAGCCGACGGCGATGGTGTCGCCGGTGTTGGCCAGGATTTTCAGCAACCGTCCGGACATGGGCGCTGGCACTTCGGCGTCGACCTTATCGGTGGTGACCTCGACCAGACCTTCCCCCTGCCGCACGGTCTCGCCGACCTGCTTCAGCCACCTGGCCACCGTCCCTTCGGTGACCGATTCGCCCATTTCAGGCAGGGTCACCTGAACGGTCGATTGGGGCACGGTCAAATTCTACCCAAGCGTCTTTCAGCCAACCTCCAGGCCGTAGAACGCGATTGATAGACTGACGCTGCGGGAATGAGCTTTACTGCCAAGCTCGAAGCCAGCGAGGAGCGCACGCACTCGCTGCTTTCGCTGGGCCTCGACCCGGATCCCGACCTGCTGCCAGCCGGACTGGCGCCCACGCCGGGCGGCACCCTCGAGTTCCTCCGTCGCGTGATCGAAGCCACCGCCGGGCTGGTGGCCTCCTACAAGCTGAACCTCGCGTTCTACGAGCGGTGGGGGAGAGAGGGGAGCGGACTGCTAGCCGACACGCTGGCGCTCATTCCTCATGATGCGCCGGTCATCCTGGATGGCAAGCGGGGCGACATCGGTTCCACCGCGGTGGCCTACGCGCACGCGCTGTTCGAGGCCTGGCGGGCTGATGCCGTGACGGTCAGTCCCTACCTCGGCTACGACTCGGTGGCGCCCTTCCTGGCCCACAAGGACAAGGGCGTCTTCATCGTATGCCGCACGTCCAACGCCGGCGCCGCCGACTTCCAGCAGTTGCGCAGCGACGGCGAGACCCTCTACCGGCACGTGGCGCGCCGGGCGGTGAGCTGGGATCACCACGGCAACGTGGGCCTGGTCGCCGGGGCGACGGCACCGGCCGAACTCCGTGACATCCGGCAGATCGCGGAGCACCGACTGCTGCTGGTGCCCGGGATCGGCGCCCAAGGGGCGGATCTGGAGCGCGCCGTCCGCGCTGCCCTTCGTCCGGATGGACGCGGGGCACTCATCGTGATCGGGCGCGGGATCCTGTTCGCCTCGTCCGGCCGCGATTACGCCGAGGCGGCTCGGGCGGCCGCCACGCGCTATCGGGACGCGGTCAACGCACTGCGGAGCGAGCCCGCGGGTCTGCGGAGCTGATCGTGCCCGGCATCATTGCCGGCGCCCTGATCGCGCACCCGCCGATCCTGCTACCCGAGGTCGGCAGCGAGGCGTCCACCCAGGTGGCGGCTACGGTGGCGGCCATTCGCCGACTCGATGCGGTGCTGGCCGGGCATGCGGCTGACCTGGTGGTCCTCTGCTCGCCCCATAGCCCGGCCGGGTCGGTGGCGATCCCAGTCCGTGGTGGGAAGGTGGCCGCCGGCGACCTCTCCCGCTTCCGCGCGCCCCAGGTGCGCGTGGCGGTCGCACTGGACGAGGCGGTCACTCATCGACTGTTCGAGGCGGCGATCGAGGCCGGCTTCCCCATGGTCTGGGCCGAGGACGAGCCGCTGGACCACGGCGTGGTCGTCCCGCTCCACTTCCTGGAGCGAACGCGAGCCAACAAGCCATTCGTCTTGCTCGGCCTGGCCGGCTGGAGCCTGGACGACTTCGTGCGGTTCGGCCGCTGGCTGCACCGCCACCTGGAGGATCGGTCGGTGATCTTTATCGCCTCCGGTGACCTGTCGCACCGGCTGATCCCGGGGGCGCCGGCGGGTTACCGCCCGGACGGCCAGGTCTTCGACCGGGCGGTGATCGACGCGCTGCGCTCGAACCGCTGGGACCAGATCGAGCGCCTGGATCCCGTCTTCGTCGACGAGGCCGGCGAGTGCGGACTTCGGCCGCTGGCCATGCTGCTGGGAGCGGCCCGGGCCGCCGGGATCCCGTCGACCGTGCTGCACTATGAGGGCCCGTTTGGCGTAGGGTATCCGGTCGTGCAGTTTGGGCCCCCGGCCGCTGGGCAATCGGCCGCCGTGCTGGCTCGCGAAGCGATTCGCTATTACCTCGCCACCGGGCAGTTCCTCGAACCGCCCGAGCCCATCACGCCCGACCTGGCCGGGACGGCCGGAGTCTTCGTCACGCTCACCCGCCTGGGGGACCTGCGAGGCTGCGTGGGCACCATCCATCCGACGCAGCCCACGGCCGCCCACGAGCTGGTGCAGAGCGCCATCGGCGCCGCCACCCGCGACCCGCGGTTCGACCCGGTCAGCATTGCCGAGCTCCCGGACCTCGAGGTCCACGTCCAGTTGCTGGAAACGCCCGAGCGGGTCGAGGGCCCAGACGACCTCGACCCCTTGCGGTACGGCCTGATCGTCCGATCGGGCGACCGGCAGGGGCTGCTGCTCCCCGGTCTCGACGGGCTGAGCACCCCGGACGAGCAGATCGCGGCCGCCTGCCAGAAGGCCGGCATTTCGCCGTATGCAGCCCTGGAGCTGTTTCGTTTTCGCACCCGCGATGTCGCGTGACGCCCTGCGCCCTGCTCGTCAACCCCGAACACAAAGCGCACGCGCTGGCCGGTCATCCTGAACGCCCCGAGCGGGTCGACGCCATCCTGGATGCGATCGCGGAGGCCGACCTCGGCCTGACGCCGGAGCCCAGCCCGCCCGCGTCCGAGTTGCTGATCACGCGCGTGCATGACCTCCGCTACCTGGCCGCGCTCGATGAGGCAGCGGCCGCAGGCGGCGGGATGATCCCGCCGGACACGTACCTGCGGCCCGGTTCGATGCACGCCGCGCGGACGGCGGCGGGGGCCGTGGTGGAGGGGGTGAAATGGGTGCTCCGGGGCGATGCCCAGCACGCATTTGCCGTGGTCCGTCCCTGTGGTCACCACGCCGAGCGCGCGACCGCCCTGGGCTTCTGCCTCATCAACAATGTGGCCGTGGGCGTCTTTGCCGCCCGCCAGTTGGGCGTCCAGCGCATCGCGGTCATCGACTTCGACGTGCATCACGGCAACGGCACCCAGAACACGTTCTATGAAGACCCCGATCTTCTGTATTCCTCGACCCACCTCTATGGCCCGTGGCGGGGACAGACATTCTTTCCCGGCACGGGGGCGGCGACCGAGCGTGGGCGGGGAGCCGGGACAGGCACCACCCTCAACATTCCATTGCCCGCCGGGACGGGCGACGCCGGGTTCCTCGCCGCTTACCGCACCCAGGTGGCCGCGGCCGTCGAGAGCTTCAAGCCGGCCCTGATCCTGGTCTCGGCCGGCTTCGATGCCCACGCGGCCGACCCGCTGGCCGGTCTCGAGGTCTCGACCGAAGCCTACCGTCAGCTGGCCGAGCTCATCACCGGTTGGGCGGAGGGCTTCGCCAGCGGCCGCACCGTCTGGGCCCTGGAAGGCGGCTATGATCTCAAGGCATTGGGCGAGTCGGCAGTCACCTGTCTGCGAGTCCTCACTTCACAAAAGACTTAGGTGAGTCACCACGCGACGGATCTCCCTCTTCGGGTTTGAATCGCGTGACGGACCACGAAGCCGGCCGCCACGACATCCTCGATGGCCAGCCCCAGCGACTTGAAGAGGGTGATCTCCTCGGGCGACCGGCGCCCCGGCTGCTTTCCGGCCACCACCTCGCCCAATTCCGCCACGATGTGATCGGCGGTAATGGCCCCTTCCTGGATCGGGATCAGGAGGTCGCCCGCCTCGGCCACGGCCGATTCGCGGCTATCGACGAACACTCGGGCGGCGGCCACGGTGGCCGTGTCCAGCTCGCGGGCTGCCGGGGTGGAGGAGCCGACCGCATTGATGTGCACCCCGGGCTTCACCCA
>DASQAY010000209.1:0-2248 GCA_035635515.1 Candidatus Eiseniibacteriota bacterium
GTGATGGCGCCGCGCCCGGGAGCACGCCGCCAGCCACCGCGAATCGGCCGGGTCCCGCCCGGGCCGGCCGGGCAGGTTCTTGACCTGCCTGGCGTCGGCCAGCACGCACTCGAACCCCTCGGCCTCCAGCCGGTAGAGCACCGGCTTCCAGTAGTCGCCCGTGGCCTCCATCACCGCGGCGGGCACCTGCCAGCAGCGCAGCCAGTCCGCCAGCGCCAGCACCCCCCGCTTGGTGGTGGCAAACTCGCGGGTCTCGCTGGCCCGCCGCGCCGGGTTCTTCTCCGACGGCACCCGGATCGTCGCGGCCATCTGCGCCTTGCCGATGCCGGTGCCGCACACCCGGTCCGGTACAGCGGCTCGTCGGTCACCTCTTCCATCCGTTCCTCGCCTTCCTTCCTGGACGGCCAGCGCCGGCGGCGCTGACCGGAAAATCACATAACGTCGGTGGGCGCGCGGCAGCTGGCCCGGGCCGGTGATGGCGTCGGGCCTGGTCAGGGACGGTATGGGTTAGGCGGCCTGGGTGATGGTGACGGTGCAGCCGAGGGCTTGGAGCTGGCGGATGTGGCTGCCGATTTTGCGTTGCTTGTCGATGCGGCTGGCGTAGTAGCCGCTGCCGAGGTCGTGGTAGCGGGCGGTGGGGTCGGCGAGCAGGTGCCAGATGATGACCAGGATGGAGCGGGCGACGGCGACGAGGGCCTTGAGCTTGCCGCGGCGCTTGACCAGCCGCCGGTACCGTTCGCCGAGGAAGGTGTCTGTCTTGGCGGCTGCGGCGGCGGCCTCGCCCAGGATGCCCTTGAGGTAGGGGTTGCCCTTGCCGGTGCGCCCGGCGCGGCTGCGGGCGCCGGACTGGATGGTCCGCGGTGACAGCTTGGCCCACGACACCAGGTGGGCGGGGCTGGGGAACCTGGTCATATCCAGGCCGATCTCGGCGAGGATCACCAGCGCGCCGCCGCGGCCGATGCCGGTGACCTCATCGAGGCGGTCCACGGCGGGCAGCACCGGGGCGCCCTCGCCCCGCCCGGCGGCCGGGCCGGTGGTGCCGTCGGCGTCGATGCCCTGGGCGGCGGGGATCGCGGCGATCAGCTCCTCGATCCGGGCGGTGAGCTTGCCGATCTGGGCGGTCAGGGCGTCGATCTGGTCCAGCAGCATCCGGGCCAGCTCGGCGTGGTGGTCGTCGAACTTCCCGGTCAGCGCTTCCACCAGGCGGTCGTGCTTGGCCTTCATCTTGCCGCGGGCCAGCCCGGCCAGCACCTTGGGGTCCCGCTCGCCGGCGATCAGCGCCTCTAGCATGTCGCGGACCGACAGCGTGTCCAGCTTGCTGGCCACCGCCGAGACCTTAATCAGGGCGTCTTCCAGCAGTTTCTCCAGCCGGGAGTAATGCCGGGTGCGCTCGCCGGTCAGGTCGGCCCGCAGCCGGGTGTAGTCCCGCAGCTGCCGGATCTCGGCCGGGGGGACGAACGACGGCCGCAGCATGCCCCGCTCGGTGCACTTGGCCTGCCACACGCAGTCCAGCTTGTCCGTCTTGGGCCTGCCCGGGGCCTGCTTGACGTCCTGCGCCCGGACCAGCTGCACGTCCAGCCCGGCCGCCTCCAGCAGGTAATACCAGATACGCCAGTAATCGGAAGTAGATTCCAGAGTCACCTTCTGGACCCTCTCCCGGACCAGGTGATCAGCCAGCTCCAAGACCGCGCCGGACGTCGCCTCCACCTGCCACACCCGGGTGCGGCGCCGCCCCGGCTGGTCCTCCCGGGGAACACGCACGCAGACCATCCCGGAGGCCTTCGCCACGTCCACCGCGGCGACCCGCTCCAGGATCTGCTCGTGCCCTTCGTCCTCGATCTCCTGCGGTTCCATCACCGCGACCATCTCCTTGCATGCCATCACGACCAGCGACAAGGGATGCCCGCGGGGTCCCGGTCGGAAGCCGAAGTCTGACCGGCGTGCTCGTGGCAACAGTGCGCGACCCGTAGGTCAAGACCCCGCGCCAGACTAGCCCACGGGCTCAAGTCCCAGGAAACGTACCGGCATCGGCGGGCAACCCGACCCGATTTTCCCGCCCGCGCGGCGTCCCCGCAGGGGATATCAGGACTAGCCTGATAATCAGCGCCGTCTTGGTTCACGTGTACACCCGTACGCCCAGGGCCCGCAGCGACGGGGACCTGCACGAACGCAGGTATCGAAGGATCCAGTCGCAGCCTTCCAAGCTGGTGGGGCCTTGGCGACTGTGGCAGCGCTGGCGCCGGAGTCA
>DASQAY010000210.1:0-1967 GCA_035635515.1 Candidatus Eiseniibacteriota bacterium
GCGATGATCCTCTGCAAGGCGAAGTACGCCGCCGACATCGACAAGAGCGTCTTCCCGGGGAGCCAGGGCGGCCCGCATAACCACGCCGTCGCTGGCAAGGCCGTGATGCTGGCACAGTGGAAGACCTCCGAGTTCAAGTCCTACGCGCAGGCGGTGGTCAACAATGCCCGGGTCCTTGCCGAGGGTTTGAACCAGCGCAAGCTGCGGCTCGTCAGTGGCGGAACCGACAACCACCTGATGCTGATCGACCTGCGACCGTTGAACCTGACCGGCAAGAAAGTCCAGGAGACCTTCGACACGGTGGGGATCACGGTGAACCGCAATTCGATTCCCTTCGACACCGCCAGCAAGTTCAACCCGAGTGGGATCCGCCTGGGGTCGCCGTCGGTGACGACGCGCGGCATGGGCCCGCAGGAAATGACCCAGATTGCCGAGATGGTCGCCGAGTTGCTCTTCAACCTCGAAGACCGAACCGTGCATGAGCAGGTGCGCGCCCGCAGCCGGGCGCTGTGCGAACGATTCCCGCTGCCCTACTAGCCGGCGCCGGCGTTTTCAGCGACCCGACCTTCTGGTCTGATTTCTCTCCTGGCCGCTTCGGCCCGGCCGTGGTGCCGTTGCTGGCGGCTCTCGTCTGCACGGCGATCGCGGTGCTTCCTGCCCGCTGGCTGGCCTTCCGCCTGGGGGCGGTCGCTGAGCCCGGTGAGCGTTTTATCCACCGCAAGCCAACGGCCCGGCTCGGCGGGCTGGCGATGTACCTCGGCTTCGGGCTGTCGGCGGCTCTCTTTTCGACCGAACCGGCCACCCTCGGTTTACTCCTCTCCGCGGCGGTCATCACGACGCTCATGGTGTTCGACGACATCCACGGGGTGCGGCCTGTGGTCAAACTCCTCTTTCAGGTCGGCGCATCTCTGCTGGCCATCCTGGTGTTCGGCATCTACATTCACTTTCTCAGCCTGCCGGGTGGGCACCTCATCATCCTCTCGCTGGCGGCGGCCATCCCCCTGACACTGCTCTGGTTCGTCAGCCTGCAAAACACCGTCAACTTCATGGACGGCGTCGACGGGCTGGCCGCGGGTGTGGTCGCCATCGTGGCGGCGACCCTGCTGCTGGCCGCCATCAATCGGAATGAGACCGGCATCGTCATCCTCGCCGGCGCGCTGATCGGCGCCTGCATCGGCTTTTTGCTCTTCAACTGGCATCCGGCCCGGATTTTCATGGGCGATAGTGGCAGTAACTTTCTCGGGTTCAGCCTGGCCGCCCTCTCCGTGCTCTCGGTCGCGAAGGGCACCGTGGTGCTGGCCTTGATCGTGCCGGTGGCCGCCCTCGCCATCCCGATTGTCGACACCGCCTGGGCGATCGTGCGCCGGCGGCTGCGCGGCAAATCGATCGCCACGCCGGATACCGAACACCTGCATCACCGCCTGCTCGATTTCGGCCTGAGCCCGCGGGAGACGGTCCTCGTCTTCTACTTCGGCACGGCCATCTTCGCCGCAGTGGGCCTGGCCATCTACGGGCACAAGAAGGTGTTGCTTGGGGCCATCCTCCTGATGCTCGTCGGGATCGCCATCATCGTGATCCGCCGCTTCCGGCGCACCAGTCGGGGTTGAGCCCGGTTCGGGCCCTCGCCCGATGGCGTCGCCAATTCACCTGCTGATAAGCTTGTATTGGTTGAGGCCGAATTCCGGGAGGCAGTGATGGCCCCGACGGAGAAACGCAAGGATCCCAGCATGCTGGCGGCCTTGGGCCTGGCGTCAGGTATCGGCCTCCAACTGGCAGCCTCGGTGTTGGTTGGGTTGGGTCTTGGCTACCTCGCCGACCGGGCCTTCCACACATCGCCCTGGTTCCTGCTGGTGGGGCTGCTGCTCGGGATTCTGGCGGGTGGCTATAGCGTCGTGCGAATGGTGATGAAGGAGATGCGTCGAAGTGAGTGACCTGCGCCGGTTCGAGGTGATGGCCTCGCTGGTTTT
>DASQAY010000211.1:0-3918 GCA_035635515.1 Candidatus Eiseniibacteriota bacterium
CTTCGTGAGTCTGCCCGCCGCCGGGTCAGGGTTCTCGATCACCGTGCCAGCGGTGGCCATGGCGACCCTGCCGGTGGTGGCGGGCGTCGTAGTGGCCTGGTTCATCTACGGGCAGCGGCTGGTGCCCGCCGGCATGCTGGCTCGTAGGCTGGCGCCCGTGTACGGCCCGCTGCGACACGCGTTCTTCCTCGACTTTGCCTACCGGCAGTCGATCCGACGCGGCCTGGTGCCGCTGGCCCGGGCCGCCAACCGGGCGGAGCGCTGGGTCGATTATGTTCTCGACCGCGGGGGGACGATGGCGGGGACGCTGGCTGGGTTACGAGTCCCGCACGCCCGTCGGGTCCAGCGGTCCTGGCTGGGGCTGCTCACCGGTCTGGTCGCCATGGCGGCCCTGGCGCTGGTGGCGGCCGTCGGCTGGATCAAGGTGAAGGGATGATCCAGCTCGCCGCCCTGGCCCAGACGGCACCCATCGGCAGCACGCCGGGCGGGGAGTTTCCGACGCTCCTGCTGAGCAGCATCCTGTGGGTCCCGACCATCGCCGCCATCGCCATCCTCTTCTTTCCGGCACGGACGGACGTCGAGAGGGACCGCATCAAAACGGTGGCGGTGTCTGGTGCCAGCCTGGCCCTGGCGCTGGCCGTGGTCATGTGGTACGGCTTCCGGGAGCAGTTCAGCCAGTTCGCCTACGACGAGAACCATGCCTGGATCAAGGCGGTGGGCGCGGCCTACCACCTGGGGGTCGATGGCGTCAGCATGCCGCTGGTGCTGCTGACCACGCTCCTGTTCCTTACGGCGGTGCTCGCTTCCTGGCGGGTGCGGGAGCGCCTGAAAGAGTACATGGTCCTCCTCTTGCTGACGCAGACGGCCATGACCGGGGTCTTCGCTGCCCTGGACTACCTGTTGCTGGTGGCCTTCTGGGCCATGGCCCTGATCGCGTTGACGTTGTTGATCGCGGGCTGGGGTGGCCGGCGTCGGGTGCCGGCGGCCTGGCGGTTCTTCGGCTTCACCATGGGGGCCTGGGCCTTGCTGGTGCTGGCCGTCCTGATCATGCATTTCAAGGCGGCCGCGCCGACCTTCGACATCGGGACCCTCCACGACCAGACATTTCGCGGGACGATCGGCGGCCTGCTGCTCTGGCTCACGGTAGTTGCTTTCGGCATCACGCTGGCCGCGGTGCCGCTGCACGGCTGGCTGCTCGACACCATCAGCGAGGCGGGGACGCCGGTGGCCATCCTGGTTTTAGGCCTGGTGGTCAAGCTGGGCGCCTACGGGCTGGTCCGGGTCAGCCTGGGACAGTTCCCGGAGGCGCTCCACCACGTCAGCACGGCGATCATGGTGATCGGGCTGGTCAGCGTGCTCTGGGGCGGGCTGAGCGCGCTCGGCCAGGACAATGCCAAACGGCTGGTGGCGGCCCTGACCGTCAGCCAGATGGGATTGGTGGTGCTGGCGGTCAGCTCGGGCAGGCAGGTTGCCCTCGATGGCGCGCTGCTCCTGCTCTTCGCCCACGGCTTGATCGTGGCACTCCTGCTGGCGGTGGTCGGCCTGGTGGCGGACCGCGCCGGCACCGCATCCCTGGCGGGACTGGGCGGACTGGCGGCCCGCATGCCGCGCGGCGCGGTCCTGGGCATGGTGGGAGTCCTGGCTGCCCTGGGGGTGCCCGGATTCGTAGGCTTCACCGGCCAGTTGATGCTGCTGGTGGGGAGCTATCCCGCCCACCGCACGGGGACCATGGTGGCGGTGCTGGGGCTGCTGCTGGGGGCCGCCGCCCTGCTCACCATGGTCCAGCGCCTGTTCTTCGGCTCCCTGGCCGAGAGCCACGCCAAAGTCCGTGATGCCGGCACGCTCGAAGTCGGATACGCGTCCGGGCTGGCGTTCCTGCTAGTGCTGCTGGGCCTGCTGCCGGCGCTGCTCATCGACAATATCAACTCCGGCGTCCTCTCGCTGTTGATTCGAGGTGGGACATGACGCTGACCGCCGGCAATCTGCTCGGCTTCATCCCTGAGCTGTGGCTGCTGGCCGGCGCGCTGGTGATCCTGGGCCTGACCGCCGGGCGACCATCGCGGTCGGGCCGAGCGCCGACCCTGATCGCGTTGGTGGCACTGCTCGGCAGCCTGGCCGCGCTGGGCACGCAATTGCGGACACCGCTCAACATCCTCAACGGGGCCTTCGTCCTGGACGGCTTTGCCGCTGTGCTGGACGCGGTCTTGCTGATCAGCGCCGGGGTGGTGCTGCTGGTCAGCCTCCAGGACCCAGGGCCCGCAGATCGGGCGCCGGCATTCATCCTGCTGGCGACCTGCGGGGCTCTGCTGCTGGTTTCGGCGGCCGACCTGCTGGCATTCTTCGCCGCCCTCCAGCTGCTCGCCGTGTCTACCGCCATCGCCGTCGGCCTGTGGGGCGGCCATCGCCGGGTGGCGGTCGGTCCCCTGGTCGTGCAGCTGGCCGGTAGTGCCGCCATCGTCTATGGGCTGGCGGTCGCCTACGGCCTCACGGGGGAGACGAGCTTCCTGGGGGTGGGCCGCGTGCTCGCCACGCGGGCCGCCAGCGATGCCGCCACCCTGCTGGTACTGGTGCTCGTCGTCGGCGGCGCCAGCTTCGGGTTGGGCGCGGCCGCCTTTGGCTGGCTGACCGAGGGCCACCAGGACGACAGCGGAGCGCTGCGAGCCCTGGCCGCGACCCTGCTCCTGGTGGCTGGGCTGGGGTCCCTGCAGCGCCTGGTCACGGTGATCCTGGTGGGCACCGCGATTCCCTGGGCGGCTGTGCTGGCGGTGCTGGGGGCGGTGGTGATGACCGGGGGGACGATCGGCGCCCTGGGCGACCGGCAGCTGGCTCGCGCGCTGGCCTACGGCCTGGTGGGACAGACCGGGTTCATCCTGGCGGGGCTGGCCACCGGCCGGCCGGCCGGGGTCGCTGGCGTCGGTCTGCTGCTGGTCGGGACGGCCCCCGGGGTGCTGGCCGCGGCGATTTCCATCGCCTGGTTCGCCCGGCTCACCGGCGCCAGCGGGGTGGGCGATTTCGCCGGCATGATGCGGCGCGCCCCATTTCCGGCGCTGGTCCTGGCTCTGGGGGTGAGCTCCCTGGCTGGCCTGCCGCCCCTGATCGGCTTCTTTGGCCGCTTCCTGATCCTGGTCGCGGCCGTGGAGAGTGGGTATACGTGGCTGGGGTTGCTGGGGCTGGTCAACCTGCTGCTGCTGGGCGGCTGGGCCATCCGAGTCGTCCGGCTGGTGGCCCTGGAAGCCGCACCGACCGAGACGCCCGAACCGGCACCCGACTGGCCGGCCCGGGTGGCCCTGGGCGCCGCCGGCGCCGGGGTGACCGTCCTGGTCTTCTTGCTGTCGCCCATCGCCAACGCCGCGGCGACCGTCGCTCAGCGGCTGCCCAAGTGACCCGAATGGATAACCGACCGGGGGGTGGCGGCGTTAGAGGGGCGTCGAGATGAGCGAGCCAGGCCACCGGCGCCGCAGCGGAGGACGGGGGGGATACACGCCGTACCCGGCCGGAGCGCGCCGCCCGCGCCACCTGCTCCGCCGATTCCTGCTCACGGCCGGGGTGCTGTTCCTGGTCAGCATGCTGGTCGGGGGCGGTGTCCTGTACACGTACGCGGGAGAGCTGCCCAGTCTCAGTCACCTCAGCGCCCAGACCCTGCCGCAGTCCACCCGCATCTACGCCCGCGATGGGACGACCCTGCTCGACGAGCGCTACGAGGAACGGCGCACCGTGGTCCCCCTGGGGGCCATCAGCTGGGACCTGCGCCATGCCACCATCGCCGTCGAAGACCGCGACTACTACGCCCATGGAGCGGTCAGCCCGGTGCGCGTGGTGGCGGCGGCCGTCTACGACGTGATCCATCGCCGGGCTGCCCAGGGCGGCAGCACCATCACCCAGCAGGTGGTTAAGAACTACATGCTCGAGACCGGCAAC
>DASQAY010000212.1:0-2153 GCA_035635515.1 Candidatus Eiseniibacteriota bacterium
CCTGGTCTATGAGCTCAATGCCCCGCGCGCCCAGGTGGGCGACTGACCATGTTTGTCGGTCCCTACCGGCTGCGCTCCCCGGTCTACGTGGCACCCATGGCCGGGGTCACGGATGCGCCCTTCCGCCGGCTGGCTGCCGAGTTCGGCGCCGGGCTGGCCTGCACTGAGATGATCAGCAGCGAGGCGCTCGTGCGCCGCAACCCGGAGTCGTTCCGTTTGATGGACCTGCGCTGGGACCAGCGGCCGGTGTCCGTCCAGTTGATGGGTGGCAGCCCCGAGGTCATGGCCGAAGCCGCTCGGATGGCGGAAGCCCATGGCGCCGACATCGTGGACATCAACATGGGCTGCCCGGTGCCCAAAGTGGTGAAGACCTCCGGTGGCGCGTCGCTCCTGCGCGAGCCCGATCGGGCTGCTCGGGTGGCCGCGGCGGTGGTCGCCGCTGTCCAGGTCCCGGTCACGACCAAGATCCGGCTCGGCTGGGACTTCCAGTCCCGCAACTACCTGCAGATGGCTCGCCTCCTGGAGGCCGCTGGGGTGTCGGCGCTGGCGGTGCATGGCCGCACCCGGAGCCAGGCCTACGATCCGTGGGCCGACTGGGACGCCATCGGCCAGGTCAAGGCGGCCGTGCGCATCCCGGTGGCCGGGAGCGGTGACCTGCGGCGCGATGTGGACGCGGCCGCGCGCAAGGCGCAGACCTCCGTGGACGCGGTCATGCTGGGTCGTGGCATCCTCGGCAACGTCTGGTTGATCCGGCAGACGGTGTACCATCTGCAGACCGGCGACCGTCTTCCCGACCTCTCCTGGGCGGAGCGGATCGCGCTGGTGCGCCGCCATTGTGACCTGGTGCTCGAGTATTACGGGCCGGAGCGGGGCTCCCGGCTCCTGCGAAAGTTCGTGGCCTGGGGATTGAAGGGGTTCAAAGGGGCACCCCGGCTGCGCGAGATGGTCAACACCCTGACCGGTCCGGAGCAGGTGGGCGTGGTGCTCGACGAGGCCTTGCGGACCGACCCGGGCTTGCTGACCACGGCGGACGAGGAAGAGCCGGTCGCCGAGTCCTGCCAGGCCGTCGCCTAGCCCGGCCCAGCGAACTTTTTCGGGTCGGACTCCGTCTTACGGATGATGCGTCCTTCCCTGGCCGCCCTGCTGACCAGCCTGCTCCTCTGCGCTTGCGGCGGCCAGGTGGTGGGCGATCCGGGACCCAGCGTCGAACCGGGTCACTTGACGCTGGTTGCCGCTCCCGACCGGCTGAGCCCCGGGGGGACGGTCCACGCCACGGTGACGGTGACTGGACCGGCCGAATACGAAGCCGGCTGCGTACAGACCGTGCGACTCTGGGTGCTGGACGCCCAGAACCAGCGGGCCTGGACCGAGCCCGCCCCCGAGGTGACCTGCATGGCCATCATCAACAAGCAGCTCCCGGCGGGCCAGACCGCCACCTTCCAGGTCGATTGGCCGGTGGCTGCCACTCTTCACCCAGGCCGCTACACGATCCACGGCCTCTTCCTGTTCACGCTGGCCATGGGCGCCGCCACCCGCGTCTCCGAGAACCTGCCCCCGGCCGAGGTGTGGCTGGAATAGGGCGGCTTCCGCTCTGCGCCGGCCCGTTGCTAGACTCGGGCGATCGCCACCGAAAACGACCCGCCGCGCCCCGATAGGGTTCTCGATGCCGCCCTGGACTCGGCCGATCCGGATCGGCTGCTGCCCAACGAGGATTCACGCAGTATGCAGCCCGAAGACGTCCGCCACTGGGTCCTCGTCTATCGCCAGCTGGTTGCCTTCAAGGAGCAGATGCTGGAGGAGACCGATCAGGCCCTGACGAACATCCAGCCCGACGCTCGCACCGAAGTCGGCCGCACTGACGCCGTCGTCCTGAAGGCGGAGTGGGAGCGGCTCCGGCGGCGGCTCGATTTCTGGGAGCAGCGGCTGCGAAAACTGCAAGCCGCATCGGCCCGGAGGTAGACCGGACCCCTTCCCGGGAATCCCGTATAATACGGCGGCTTTTCCGCCACTTGACGAGGGGTCGGCGCGGAGCTGGAGAGAACCCATGGAGAACGAGAAGCCTGTCTTTCTGACCCAGGACGGCTACAACCGGCTGCAGGAGGAGCTGAACTTCCTGCGCAACAAGCGCCGCCCGGAGGTGGCGGAGCGCATCC
>DASQAY010000213.1:0-2962 GCA_035635515.1 Candidatus Eiseniibacteriota bacterium
GATCGTGGTCGAGGTCAGCAGGTAGGCGGTGGTCACCCAGGCGTAGTAGTCAAGGCCTTTCAGCTCCCCGACGATGCGCGGCATGGCGGTGCCGACGATGGTCTGGTCCAGGCTGGCCAGCAGCAGGGCCAGCATGATCCCAATGGTGGCCAGCACCCGGGTCCGCCCCTGCAGCTCGTAGACCTTCATCATTCCCAATCATGGATTGTGGCGAGCCGGCACCTTCTTCACAAATACGAACTTCGGGTTGGCCTGGTACCAACGGAGCCGGGCGGCCGCGTGTCAAAGTATGGGAGACGGCCGCCCGATTGCCTCGGCAGGCGTGGAGGAATCCCATGGCTCAAGAGATTGCGACCCGCGATGGCGAAGGCGCGCCGGAATCGGCCTCGGGCACGCTCAGTGCCGATGACCTGCAGCACATCGATGCCTACTGGCGGGCCGCCAATTACCTGTCCGTTGGCCAGATCTACCTGCTCGACAACCCCCTGCTGACCGAGCCGCTCAGCCTCCAGCACGTCAAGCCGCGGCTGCTGGGGCACTGGGGGACCGACCCCGGCCTCAACTTCATCTATGTGCACATGAACCGCGTGATCAAGGCCCGCAACCTGGACGCCATCTACATCTGCGGTCCGGGCCATGGCGGCCCGGCCATGGTGGCCAACGCCTACCTGGAGGGCACCTACACCGAGGTGTACCCCGCGATCACCCAGGACACGGACGGCCTGCGCAAGCTCTTCCGCCAGTTCTCCTTCCCGGGCGGGATCCCCAGCCACGCGGCGCCCGAAACCCCGGGATCGATCCATGAAGGGGGCGAGCTCGGCTACTCGTTGGCCCACGCCTACGGAGCGGCCTTTGACAACCCCGGGTTGCTGGTGGTGTGCGTGGTGGGCGACGGCGAGGCCGAGACCGGGCCCCTGGCGGCCAGCTGGCACTCCAACAAGTTCCTCAGCCCGGCAACCGACGGCGTCGTGCTGCCCATCCTGCATCTCAACGGCTACAAGATCGCCAATCCCACGGTGCTGGCGCGGATCCCCGAGGAGGAGCTGCGCCTTCTCCTGGAAGGCTACGGCTACGCCCCCTACTTCATCGAGGGGCAGGAGCCTATGGAGATGCATCAGCGGATGGCCGACAAGCTGGACGAGGTGATGGACGCCATCGGTCGCATCCAGTTGGATGCGCGCCAGAACGGCAACCGCCAGCGGCCGCGCTGGCCGATGATCGTCTTGAAGACTCCCAAGGGCTGGACCGGTCCCAAAGAGGTCGACGGGCTGCCGGTGGAGGGGACGTGGCGAGCCCACCAGGTGCCGGTCACCGATCTGAAGAATCCCGACCATCTGCGGATCCTGGAGGGCTGGCTGCGCAGCTACCGCCCCGGAGAGCTGTTCGACCAGCAGGGCCGGCTGCGGTCGGAGCTGGCCGAGCTGGCGCCCACCGGGAACCGACGCATGAGCGCCAACCCGCACGCCAATGGCGGACTGCTGCGGCGCGATCTCCGGCTTCCCGACTTCCGTGGCTACGCCGTCGATGTTCCCAAGCCGGGAACCACCTTCAACGAGGCCACCCGGGTGCTGGGCGGATTCTTGCGCGATGTCGTGCTGGGCAACGGGGACCGGTTTCGGATCATGGGCGCGGACGAGACCGCCTCCAACCGACTGGACGCCGTCTTTGAGGCTACGGACCGGCGGTGGATCGCCGAGACCCTCCCCACGGACGATCACCTCTCGGCCGATGGCCGGGTGATGGAGGTGCTCAGCGAGCACCTGTGCCAGGGCTGGTTGGAAGGGTATCTGCTCACCGGCCGGCACGGGCTCTTCAACTCCTACGAGGCGTTCATCCACATCGTCGACTCGATGTTCAACCAGCACGCCAAGTGGCTGCAGGTCAGCCGCGCCATCCCCTGGCGGCGGCCGATCTCGTCGCTCAACTACCTGCTCAGCTCGCACGTCTGGCGCCAAGACCACAACGGCTTCACCCACCAGGACCCGGGATTCATCGACCTGGTCATGAACAAGAAGCCCGAGGTGATCCGCGTCTACCTGCCGCCCGACACTAACTGCCTGCTCTCGGTGGCGGACCACTGCCTGCGCAGCCACAACTACGTCAACGTGATCGTGGCAGGCAAGCAGCCGTCCCTCAACTACCTGGCGATGGATGATGCCGTGCTGCATTGCACCCGGGGCATCGGCGTCTGGGACTGGGCTAGCAACGACGACCGCGGCGAACCCGACGTGGTGATGGCCTGCTGCGGCGACATCCCGACCCTGGAAACGGTGGCGGCCGTCGACCTCATCCGCCAGCGCCTGCCGCAGCTCAAGGTGCGGGTCGTCAACGTGGTGGACCTGATGAAGCTGCAGCCGACTTCCGAGCATCCGCACGGGCTGCCGGATCCCGAGTTCGATGCCCTGTTCACGACCAACCGCCCGATCATCTTTGCCTACCATGGATATCCCTGGCTGATCCACCGGCTCACCTACCGCCGGCACGGCCACGACAACCTGCATGTGCGCGGCTACAAGGAGGAGGGCACCACCACCACGCCCTTCGACATGGTGATGCTCAACGACCTGGACCGCTTCCACCTGGTGATGGACGTCATCGATCGTGTCCCTGGTCTGGGTCAGCAAGCGGGACGGCTGCGACAGTCCATGGAGGACGAGCGCCTGCGGCATCGCCTGTACACGCGCGAGCACGGCGAGGATGCGCCGGATGTACGGGACTGGGTGTGGCCATATTGATCGTCGCCTAACTCCGTGCGCGTCCTGGTGCTGAACGCCGGCTCGAGCTCGCTGAAGGCCAGCACGCTGGAGACGGGCGGCCTGCAGACCCTGGCCCGCACCGAGGTCTCCCTGGGCACGGACGCCACCCGGTCCGAGGCCCGGCGTCGGAGCGTGCAGGATGTGCTCCAGGTACTTCGCCAATCCGTCGACCTGAAGTCGGTGGGCGCCGTCGGCCATCGGGTAGT
>DASQAY010000214.1:0-5455 GCA_035635515.1 Candidatus Eiseniibacteriota bacterium
CCAGCCCGGTGAGCTGGACCGCCTCCCCAAAGCGCCGCACCTGCTGGACGGAGTTCTGCCCAATGTGCGCGTCCAGCACTGCCAGCACTTCCTGCGGCGCTGCGGGGTCCTGCCGCTGGATGACGCGCCGGATCTTGCGCAGCTCATCCATCAGGTCGGTGCGCGTGTGCAGGCGGCCCGCGGTGTCGACCAGGACGACATCGCTGCCGCGGGCCCGGGCGGCCTGGATGGCGTCGTAGGCCACCGCACCCGGATCCGAGCCGGGCTGGTGCGCGATCACCGGCGTCGCCGCGCGCTCCCCCCACAGCTTGAGCTGGTCGATGGCCGCCGCCCGGTAGGTGTCCGCCGCGGCGATCAAGGGCCGGTGGCCGGACTGCCCCAACAGGTGGGCCAGCTTGGCCACGGTCGTCGTCTTGCCCGACCCGTTGACACCGACCACCAGAACCACCGCCGGCTGGCCATCGATCCGCAGGCCGCGATCCATCCGCTGCATCTCTTGCATGAAGACTTGCTTGAGGTACTGGAGCGCATCCGTCGGACTGCGAAGGTGGGCCGAAGCCGCCTCCTCACGCAGCCGGCGCAGGGTGCGCTCGGTGGTCGCCGCGCCGACGTCGGCCGACAACAGCGTGCCCTCCAAGTCTTCAAAGAATTGTTCGTCCAGCGCCGGCCGGCCGAAGAGTTCCTGCCAGTCGGCGACGTACGCCTTCCGCCCGGTCGCCAGCCGGTCGGCAAACCGCTGCCACCAGCCGCCGGAGGAACCTTCCTCAGTCCGCTTAGGCGGATCGCTCACGCAGTGCCGGGACGCCGCGGTCGCTCTCCAGGCGTACCGAGACAATGCGGGAGATCCCGTGGTCGCCCAGGGTCACGCCGTACAGGACCTCCGCCTGCGCCATGGTGGAGTGGTTGTGGGTCACGATCAGGAACTGCTGGCCGCGCGCCAGGCGGGCTAGCACCCGGTTGAATCGGACCACATTGGCGTCGTCCAGCGCGGCATCCACCTCATCGAGGACATGGAAGGGGCTGGGGTTGACGGCTTGCAGGGCAAAGAGGAACGCGAGGGCGGTCAGCGCTCGCTCTCCGCCCGAGAGCAGGGTCAACGTCTGCAGCCGTTTTCCCGGCGTCTGGGCCAGGATCTCCACCCCCTCGTCCAGCGGGCTGGTCGCCTCCTCCGGCATCTCCAGGCGAAGGGTGGCGCGCCCGCCCTCGAAGAGTTCCTGGAAGAACTCCTGGAAGTTGGCGGCCACCGCCTGGAAGACCGTCCGAAAGCGGCTGTCGATGTCCTTCTCCAGGTGCTGTCGCAGCTGAACCAGCTGCGCCGCGGCGGCCTCGAGATCCTGCAGCTGACTGGTCAGGCTCTCGCACCGGCCGCGTGATTGGGTGAACTCCTCCGGGGCCAGCAGGTTGACCGCGCCGATGGCATCCAGCCGCCGCTGCAGCCGGCTCACCTCCCGCTCGGTCTTCTGCCAATCCACCTCGGTCAGCGGTTCGCTCTCATCGAGGCTGTCCGGCTCGTCGCGCAGCGCCGCGGCGCACCGATCGACCTCCGCCTGGCTGGTCTCTACCTCGACGCGGGCCGCTGCCTCGGCGTCGTCCGCGTGGGCCGCCTCCACCTGCAGCGCCACGTTGCGCTGCTCGTCGCCGCGCACCTGCGTTTCCAGCGCATCCAGCGCCGCCGCGTCGGGAACCGGCTCCTGCTCCAGCGCCGACAGCGCGGCCTGGATCTCGGTGGCGGCGGTCCGCCGGCGGGCGGCTTCCTCCAGCAGCGCGGGCGGTTGGGCTTCTTGCTCGCGAACCGCCGCCTCCCGCTGGGAGAGCTCGTCACCCTGAGCGCGACGGGCCGCCGCAGCGGCGTCGTGCTGGCGCTGTAGGTCATCATGGCGCTGCCCGGCCAGTGCGACCCGAACCTCGGCCTCCTGGCGCTCGCGCACCACCGCCGAGAGCGCCTCCGCCTGCGACTGGAGCCGTGCCTCCAGCTGAGGCAAGGCTTCGTCCGACAACGCTTCGGTGTGTTGGGCCAGCGTCAGCGCGGAACGGCCGGCCGCCTGCTGCGCCTGGGCCTCCGCCAGCAATCGGTCGTAGCGCTGCACCTGCTGCTCGAGGTGCACGCCGCGCTGCGCGTGGCGCTCGGCATCGGCGACCGCGGCGGTGGCGGTGGCTTTGAGCTGGGCGTGGGTGGCCCGCGCCCCGTCGCGCTCGGCGCTCGCCGCGGCCCGCTCGGTCGTCAGCGTCGACTCCGTCTCCCGCCGGCCATCCAGGGCAAGGCGGGCCGCGGCCAGCCTGGCCGTGGCGGATGCCAGATTTCGCTCGCCGGTGGCCAACCGGGCCTGGACGTCGAGCGGAGCGTGGGCCTCGACTCCACCGCGGTACGAGAATGACGTGAGCAGCTCGCCACTCAACGTCACCAGGTGCAGGTCCCGGTAGTGCCCCTGCACCCGGCGCGCCTCCTGGAGGTCTTTTACCAGGGCGACATTGTGGAGCAGGGAACCAAGCAACGGCTGCAGGGCAGCCGGGCCGCGAACCAGACTGCGGGCGCTGGTCAACTCACCGGGGATGGCCTCCACGGGCGCCGTCGCTGGGCTGACGAGGATGGTCTCCCGGCCGGAGGCCGACCCCGTGACCAGCGCGATGGCACGCTCGGCCACTTCCGCCGTGCCCGCCACCCATCCGTGAAGGCACCCCTCGAGCACGGCCTCCACGGCCCGACGGTATGGTGCGTCGACCTCGATCACCTCCAGCAACCGCTGCAGGCGCAGGCTGCCGTTACACAGCGGGCTGGCCTCCTGGGCTCGGTCGCGAAGCAGGCGGAGGGCGGTGATCTCGGCTTCCAGCCCGGCAACCTCGCGGGAGACCGCGGAGACCAACGCCTCAGCCGCGGCGACCGCCACGCCCGCCTCCGATACGAGGCGGTCGAGCTCATCGACCCGCGCGACCCGGGCATCGAGGTCGCGGGTCAGCGCGGCCAGGCCGGCTGCTTCCCGCTCGGCCAGTGTGGTGACCATGGACTGCTGAGCCAACCAGCTACCCCGTTCGGTGACAGCCTGCTCTCGCTGCTCCCCCAGAAACTGGATGCGGCCGTCGAGCTGGCGCAGCTCGAAGTCGGCTCGGAGACGGTCGCGCTGCGACTCCTGACGCCGCTGCAGCAGGGCTGCACGCTGCGCCTCGAGGGCGACTCGCGCCCGGCCCGCCTCTTCCTGGCGGGCCAGGGCCGCGTCCAGCGCCGCGGCGGCGGCCGCGGCATCGCCGGCGGCCAGGGCTATGGCCCGCTCGAGCTCCTCGACCACCTGGGTCCCAGCCCTGCTCGACGCGGTGAGCCGCTGCAGCTCTGCTCGACCGCCGGCCAATGCCCGCGCCGCCGCCTCTGAGCGTTCCATCGCGATGCGCTCCTGGTGCTGGCTGTCGGCCAGGCTCAGCTTGAGCTCGGTCACCCGTTGCTGATGCGTGAACCGGGCGTCCCGGGCAGCAGCCAGGGCCCGCCGGTCGGCGGCATAGGCGGGTTCGAACTCGGCCAGGGCCGCGGCGGCCGCGTCGCGCTTGGTCCGGGCGCCGGCCAGGCGGGCCTCGGCCTTGCGCAACTGGACTTTACCCTTCCGCCAGGCGTCGCGCGCCAGACTTCCCTGCAACGCTCGGAGCTGGGATTCCAGCCCTCGGTATTCTTCGGCGGCCTGCGCCTGGGCGCGCAGCTCCTCGACCCGGGGCTGGAGCTCGGCCAGCAGGTCCCGGGCGCGCTGCATGTCGCGCCGGGCCTCCTCCAGGCGGCGGCTGGCCTCCTCCCGCTGGTCGCGCAGGCGGCGCACCCCGGCGGCCTCTTCGATCAGCGCTCGGCGGGTGGCGGGCACGGCCTGGATGACGAAGTCGATGTCGTTCTGGGCCACCACCGCGTAGCCGTCCTGGCGCAGGCCGGTGCTGGCCAGCAGCGCGTCGATGTCCTTCAGCCGGGCCGCGGTGCCGTTAATGTAGTAATGGCTTTCGCCGGAGCGATAGAGCCGTCGCGTGACTTCGATCTCGGCAAACTCCACGGGCAGCCGGCCGTCCGCGTTGTCGATCACAAGGGTCACCTCGGCCATCCCAACCTGGGCTTTGCCCGGCCCCCCGGAATAGATGAGGTCCTCCATGCGCTGGCCGCGAATCTCGCGCGCGTTACGCTCGCCCAGCGCCCAGCGGACGGCGTCCACCAGGTTGGACTTGCCACTGCCGTTCGGGCCCACGATCCCGGTGATGCCGTGACTGAACGGCAGGTTCGTTAGCTTGGCGAATGTCTTGAAACCCTGGATGCGAAGGGACTTCAGGTACATGGAATGCCCAGCTGTGGCTGGACCTTCGCGCCAACTGTGACGTAGGTGTGGACCGCGGCGCGGGTCACGGCTGCATTATTCCATAGCCGGCCAGTCCCGGCGAAGGGGTGGGTTATGTGGTGGTGCCTTCCGGCAGCAGGACGTCGCCCTTGGGCGTGTAGACATAGACCTGCCACGCGTAGTAGCCGAGAAACACGCGGTCGTCCGCCTGCATTAGGTTGGCATAAATGGAGATGATCCGAACGTACCGGTCGCTGGGGTTGTACGCGTAGAGGGCCCGGTCCATGTTGCCGGGCGCCCCATGAGCCCGCAGGTACCGGCCCGCGGCCAGGATCGCGTCGCGCGGGCTATAGATATCGCCCTGCCCGTAGTACGCCCAGGTGCTGGGCAAGAACTGCATGGGTCCAACGGCGCCGGCGGAGCTGAGCCCGTGGATGCGACCCATCCGGCTCTCCACAAAGTTGATGGCGGCGAAGTACGACCACGGAATTCCGTAGGCGCGCTCGGCCTCCCGGTAATGGGCCAGCAGGTCGGGCGGTGACTGGGGCTTGTCGATGCGCCAGTGGGGCAGGGTCGGGGCCGTCCCGTTGAGCTCGCGCAACTCTAGCTCCGCGTTGACGTTGGCCTGGATGACCGGACGCAAGTCGGGCGGGGCGGCCTGCAGGACCCGCGGCAGCCAGGCCGGGTGGGCCATCAGCTGGTAGTACGCATCCTGCTGATTCTGCCCAATTGCGCCGAACTGGACAAACGGCGTCCGGGGTGAGCGAAGCCTGGACTCGAGGGCTACCAGGTGGGTGGCGAAGGTCGCCACCGGATCCACCTGGACCGCCGGAGCGGGCGGGGGCGGCAAAGTGGGCGTCACCACGACCGCCGCCGGCGGGGTCGTGGCCACTGCCGCGGGCGGCAGCGACGCCGACTGACAGCCCGTCAGAACCAGGCCGGCGATGAGCCAGGCTGAGCGCGATCGCATTGGCGCCTGATGATACTCGCCCGGGGACGATCGGAACCAGCAGCTCGGCTGTCCGGATTTAGCCGGTGGATTCGGGCTTAGCGCGAATTGGGGGCTGGCGCGGGCCTACCCGCGTTCGTGGGCGGCCACCGCCTCCAGCACCTGGTCGTCGGCCGTGCGGGCCGGCTGCTGCAACTCGCCCAAGGATTCCAGA
>DASQAY010000215.1:0-3817 GCA_035635515.1 Candidatus Eiseniibacteriota bacterium
CCCCACCGCCGTCCTCGGTCACCGGCATCTGGGAAATCCCGTACTCCTGCATCATGTCGATGGCGCGCCCGACCTTTTCCCGGGTGGAGACCGTGATCAGCGGCGGCAGCTCCCGCTCACGGGCTGCGATGACGTCGGCGATGGTCAGCCGCGGGAAGCGTTCCAGGTAGCCGTTCTGCCGCATCCACTCGTCCGAATAGATCTTGCTCAGGTTGTTGCGGCCGGTGTCGGCGAGAATCACGACCATGAGGTGGTTGTCGTTCAGCTCGGCCGCCACCTCCACCGCGGCCTTCATGGCGGTGCCGGAGGAACCTCCCACCAGGATGCCCTCCTCGCGGGTGATCCGGCGCGCCATCAGGAATGAATCCCGGTCGCTCACCCGGATGATCCGGTCGATGGCCTTGAGGTCAATCGTTCCCGGGATGAAGTCTTCGCCGATGCCTTCCACCTTGTAGGGCCGGGCGGTGTCGCCGGAGTACAGGGAGCCTTCCGGGTCGGCGCCCACGATCAAAACCGAGGCCTTCTTGGCCTTGAGGAAGTGCGCCACGCCGGTCATGGTGCCACCGGTGCCCAGGCCACCCACCACCACATCGACCCGGCCGTCGGTTTGCTCCCAGATCTCGGGACCGGTGGTTTCGAAATGCGCGTTCGGATTCTCCGGGTTGAAGTACTGGTTGGGCTGAAACGCGCCAGGGATCTCGCGGCTCAAGCGCTCGGCGACGGAATAGTAGCTTTCTGGTGAATCGCGGGGCACGGCGGTGGGGCAGACCACCACCTCCGCCCCATAGGCCCGCAGCAGCGCCATCTTCTCCGGCGACTGCTTGTCGGCCAGCACGAAGATCATCCGGTACCCCTTGATGGCCGCGGCGATGGCCAGCGCGTGCCCGGTATTGCCCGAGGTGGGTTCCACGATGGTGCCCCCCCGCTTGAGCAGCCCTCGCCGTTCGGCGTCCTCGATCATGCGCAGCCCGATCCGGTCCTTCACGCTGCCGCCGGGATTGAGGGTTTCGATCTTGGCCAGGATGGTCGGCTTCAGGCCCCTGGTGACCTGGTGCAGCCGAACGAGCGGAGTCCGGCCGACGGCCTCCAGAATGTTCTCGAGCACCTGCACGAGGCCATCTTACGTTTCTGGGAGGCGGCTTCCGCTAGCGGCTGGCCTCCATCTGCCAGACGAGGCGGGCAACCTGGGCGATCACGCTGAAGCCGGCGTCGCTGCCCGGGCCATCCACGCAGATGGCGACCACGTAGGGACCATTCGGGCCGCCCGTAACGAGCGCCACGTCGTTGGTCACCGAATCCAGCTCGCCGGTCTTGTGCACGACGGTCGCCGTCGCCGGGACCCCGGCTGGGATCCCCTGTTCGAAGGCCGTGTGCGTGAGGAGCGGGTAGAGCCACTGCTGCGTGCGAGCCCCACCGGCCGCACCCGTGGCCTCGGCCGCCATGAGCCGGGCCAGGTCACTCGCCGTGGTGGTGTTCGGGTCGTAGAAGGCCGACTTGCTGGCCCCGTGTCCGGCCGCGTACGCGTTCAGAGCGGAGCCGCCGCCCAGAAACCGGACCAGCATGTGCGCCGCGGTGTTGTCCGAATCCTGGCCGATCCGGCTGGCCAGGTCTTCCCGCGAGTAGCAGGCCCCCACACCGTAGTCCTGGAACCAGCCGTCTTCCCAATCCTCGGCCGAGTAACAGAGCTGGTCGCCCGGCTGGTCCTGGCCGCCCGCAATTGACTCCGCCTCGGCCATCAGCAAGGGCAGCTTGTAGGTACTGGCGGCCACGAAGGGATCGTCGCCATGGAAGCTCCAGGACTGTGGATTAGCGCCTCCCAGCTCGATCAGCGAGACGGCGATGCGAGCCCCGCTCGCCGATTGGACGCCGGAAAGCTGGGCAGCCATCGGTTCCAACGCGCGGGCGACCGCTGTGCCAATGACCACCTGCTCGGGCGCCGCTGGCGCGGGTGGGGCGCTCGGAGTCAGCGCGGGGACGCCGTCAACGCGGCCGGCCTGGGACGCCGGGTCGGTACTCGGTACCGCTTGGCCGGCCATGGCCGGGTGTTGAGATCCGGCCTGGACCTCCGCCCGAAGGCCACCCGCGGCCAGGACAGCCAGGGTGAACGCCAGGGCCGCGACCGCCTGGAAGGATCGACGCCCCGACCCACTCGACCCGGCGTGCACACTCACCGGTATGGCAGTGGCGCATGAGGTGATCACAAGGGCTCTCTAAGAATTTCCTGAGAGTGAGGCGACGTGACGATCCTGTCAGGGCCGCCAACGACGCCCGGATGCGCGAGTTCTGGTCGGTATAGTTCTGTGAAATGGCTCGCGCCTTCGTGTCGGAGAAGTCCGCCCAGTTCACCGAATCCGTGATCCGGGAGATGACCCGGATGTGCCTGGCCCTGCATGGCGAGAACTGCCTCAACCTAGCCCAGGGGTTTCCCGACTTCGCGGCGCCGGCCGAGCTCAAGGAGGCGGCCGTGGAGGCCATCCGGGCCGACTTCAACCAGTACGCCACCACCTGGGGGGCCAAGCCGATGCGGGACGCGATCGCCGACAAGACCAGGCATTTCCGGGGGATGGCCATCGATCCCGAGACGGAGATCACCGTTTGCTGTGGGGTCACCGAGGCCGTGCTCTCCACTGCGCTGGCGGTCCTCGATCCCGGCGACGAGGTGATCATCTTCGAGCCGTTTTATGAGAACTACGGCCCGGACTGCATCCTCTCCGGGGCCATACCGCGGATGGTGCGGCTCCATCCCCCGGACTGGCACTTCGACGAGCACGACCTTCGCCAGGCCTTCACGGCCAGAACCCGGGCCATCATCATCAATACGCCGCACAACCCGACCGGCAAGGTCTACTCCAGGGCGGAGCTGGAGCTGATTGCCGAGCTCTGCCAGGAGTTCGACGCGCTGGCCATCACGGATGAGATCTATGAACACCTCGTCTACCACGGCGAGCATGTCAGCCTGGCGACCCTGCCGGGGATGCGGGAGCGGACCGTCACCATCAGCGGCCTGTCCAAGACCTACAGCGTGACCGGGTGGCGGCTCGCCTACGCCATCGCGCCGCCGACGATCACCAACGCTATCCGGAAGGTGCACGACTTCGTTACCGTGGGCGCGCCTCACCCGCTGCAGGTGGCGGCCGCCACCGCCCTGCGCTTTCCGGACGCCTACTACGTCGACCTGCTGGCCGGCTACCGCGAACGGCGCGACTTCATCCTCGAGATCCTCCACGGAGCCGGCTTTCTCGCCTATCCGCCCGATGGGGCGTACTACGTCATGACCGATATCACGGCGTTCGGCGAGGAGGACGTGGCGTTCGCCCATCGGATGGTTCGCGAGATCGGCCTGGCCACCGTCCCGGGAAGCAGCTTCTACCTCAACCCGGAGCACGGCCGCCACCAGATCCGCTTCTCCTTTCCGAAAAAGATGGACACGCTGCGGCGGGCGGCCGACCGGTTGGCAAAGCTGCGGCAGCCGGCCTAACCGCCGTGTACCTCGCCTGTCCCAACCGGTGCAGCATCAATCGCTTCGAGCTGTGGAACGCCTCCGTGTTCGTGGACGAGCGCGGTCGCTACCTGGAGTACCAGGCCGAGGACATGGCCCTGTACCGCTGCACCGAGTGCGGGAGTCCGGCGGTCGACCTGGGCGACGTGCCGGACGCCATGCACGCCGAGCGGGAGGCCGACCAGCGGCTGCGCGACTATACATGCCCGAATTGTGAGGCCCTGTTCGCGGCGCCGTCCGAGCAGAACCCGATTGTCTGTCCGGAGTGCGGCCAGACCTTCCCGGTCAGCCCCGACTGACCAGCTCCAGGATCCGCGG
>DASQAY010000216.1:0-1676 GCA_035635515.1 Candidatus Eiseniibacteriota bacterium
CTTCCTGCGCGACCTGTTCCCTCTGCTCGCCTTGCTGGCGGTCGCGCTGACGGGGCTTCTCCTTACCTTCTCGACCGCCGTCCTCGGGGGTCGCTTCTACCACTTCCTGGCCCTCGTGCACATGTCCAGCGTGGTCTTGACCCTGCTCTTCATCCCGTTCGGCAAGTTCTTCCACGTCATCCACCGGACCGCCACCATCGGGGTGCCCGTCTACCAGGCGACGAGCCAGGCGGGCAGCGGCGTCTTCGAGTGCCGGAGGTGTGGTGCTCCGCTGGAGACGGTGGCCTTCGTCGAGGATCTGCAGAAGACCATGGGAGAGCTCCGGCTCGGCTACCCGGCCTGGACCGAGCGATGCCCACGATGCAAGCGCCTCGAGCGGGGCGCCGCTTACCGGGGTCTCGTGAAAGCGGGGTTCGAGTGAGCAGGACCTCGCGCATCGCCGCCCCTGGCGTGGACGCCTTCCGCCTCCAGCGTGGGGAGTCGGCCGCTGGCCGGGCCGACCGCACGGGTGAGCATCTCGTGGCCACCCACTGCTGCTTCTGCGGCGTGCAGTGCGGCATGTTCCTCAGGGTCTCCGGCGCGGGCGCCGTCTTCGGGGTCGAGCCGCGCAACCACGACATCAACAAGATGAAGCTCTGCCCGAAGGGGGTCACCGCCTACCAGCAGGTGAACCACCCCGACCGGCTGACGTTCCCACTCGTGCGCGACCGCCGGGGCGATCCCCTGCGCAGGGCGAGCTGGGACGAAGCCCTCGGCCGGGTGGTGTCGGAGATCCGCCGCATCCAGCAGACCTACGGGCCTGACGCCTTCGCCGTGTACTCGGGCTCCAGCCTCACCACCGAGAAGTGCTACCTGATGGGCAAGTTCGCTCGGGTTGCCCTGCGGACCAAGCATGTCGACTACAACGGACGCCTCTGCATGGTGTCGGCAGCAGCGGCCAACCGGAAGGCCTTCGGTGTCGACCGGGCAGCCAACCCCTGGGCCGACATGCTCGACGCGCAGGTCATCCTCGTGGCGGGCGCCAACATCGGCGAGTGCTTCCCCGTGACCACCCAGTACTTCTGGGGGGCACGGGACCGCGGGGCCAAGCTGATCACCGTGGACCCGCGGGAGACGCCCCTGGCGCGCACCGCCGACCTCAACGTGCCGCTGCGCCCCGGCACCGATGCGGCGTTCTTCAACGGAGTCCTCCACGTCGTGGAGCGCCAGGGCCGGATCGACGAGGACTTCGTCGCCCGGCGCACGGTCGGGTGGGAGGCGACACGGGCGATGATCCGCGAGTACACCCCGGAGCGCGTGGGGGCCATCTGCGGCATCGAGCCGGGATTGATCGAGCGGGTGGGGACGCTCTGGGGCCAGGCCGAGCGCGCCATGGCCTTCCACGCCCGGGGCATCGAGCACCACATCCAGGGTGTCGACAACTGCCTCAGCGTCATCAACCTCGTGCTGGCCACCGGCCAGATCGGCCGGCCCGGAGCGGGGTACGGCACCATGACCGGCCAGGGCAACGGCCAGGGCGGCCGCGAGCACGGCCAGAAGTCGGACCAGCTCCCGGGTCAACGCCTGATCGAGGATCCCGGCGCCCGCGCGTACATCGCCAGCGTCTGGGGTATCGACGAGGCGGAGCTGCCCCGCGCCGGCACGTCCGCGGTGGAGATGGTCCACCAGGCGGAGAG
>DASQAY010000217.1:0-4580 GCA_035635515.1 Candidatus Eiseniibacteriota bacterium
GCGATGGCGCGTGGCAGCGCGGTCCGCCGCTCATGCCGTGGCCGCGATGGTCGATGGCGTAGACCTCCACCCCCCGCGCCCCAAACCAGGCCGCGAATCGCCGGTAGCGGCCGGCGTGCTCGCCCAGGCCGTGCGCCACCACGAAGGTCCAGCGCTGCGGGGCTGTTGCCGGCCAGTGCCGAACCGCCAGGTCGAGGGCGTCGCGGCTGCGGAGCCGAAGGATCTCGACTTCCGGGGCGACGGTCATGGACGGAGGTGGCGGAACCCGCGGTAGATGCGCATGGCTTCGGCCTCGGCCTCCAGGAAGCTGGGGGCGTAGTCACGAATATCGTCCAGGCTGAAGCCCCACATACCGGGCTTGCCCTGCCGGAAATAGGGATTCGGGCGGTAGGTGGGCGGATAGAAGGTGATGGCGCCCTGCTCCATCTTCTTGATCACCGGCCGCGCCGCCAGCGCCTCCTCGATAGGCATCCCGCTGGGCAGGCGCCCCGCGCGGATCTCCAGGTGGCGCAGCTTGGCGATGGGGTTGTCCTCGTCCTTGATCACCGTCCGGGCCTGGAAACGTTGCGAGCTCCGGTCCAGGAAAAACAGGGTGGCCAGGGCGTCGGTCTCGTCGCCGCCCAACTTGATGAAGCCGGCGCCGGCCAGGCTGCGGCCTTCCTCATTGCTGGCGTGGCGGAAGTACTCCATCCCGAACAGGTCGGCGGATAGCGGGGTGGCCAGCCAGAAACGGTCGCCGCGCCAGTCTCGGCTGGTAGCGAATTCCTCCGCGTCCTGCTCCAGCTCTCGGAGCTGGGCCGGCGCGAGGTCGTGCACACGATAGAAGAGGACTCGGCGCATCTGCCTTGGAGCTGCTCAGCGGGAGATGGCCGCATCACCTGTCCGCGCCGGGGCAACCGGCTCCATTCTAAGGAGTCGGACGCTGTGCGGCGGCAGGGCCAGGCGGACATTTCGCGTCCGCGTGCCCAGGCTGCGACCTCCCCGCCGGGCTGACCAGAGATCGGACAGCCGGTAGCTGCCGGCGTGGCCGGTGACCTCCACGAAGCGGAGCAGGTACGGGCGCGGCTCGTCGCTCCAGTTGAATACCGCCACCACCGTCCGGCCGCCGGCCTCGCGTCGAATCCAGATCGGGGGCAGCTCTTGCGGGAATGCAAACCAGTGATCACGCGCCTCCCGCTCCGGCGCCGCAAAGAGATTGCGCGGCTCGGCCGCCGGGCCGCCGGCAAGGGCCAGCAGGTTCGCGTTGCGCAGCAGCGCCACCCGCTCGGGCGGCAGGGTGCCCAGGTCATCGCTGAGCATGAAGATGCCGCCGGACAGGGCCGCCACGGTCACCATCACCCGCGCCTCGTCCAGGGTCAGCTGCGGCGACGGCACCATGACCACGTCGGGGTCGTTGTTGAAGAGCGTCCGGTCGAAGAAGACGCGGGCTGCCGTGTTGCGGGCCATCGACAGGATCAGGGGAAAGCCGACCTGCGGCGCGGTCGCCTGGCCATCCTGCATTTGGGGAGCGCCCACGTCGCCCCCGATGCGGGCCCCATGGACCAGGCCCACGATCGGCAGCAGTGGGGCCCCACACGCAACGATGTAGGCTTCCTCCGCGGATTTCGGCGGGTTTACGGCGTCGAGGATCCGCTGCAGCCCCAACCGCATGGCCTCCGTGCCCGTGATGGCGCCGTCCCGGCGACGCCCCTCGTAGGCGCCCGCATACAGGAAGTCGATCTTGTAATAGGTGAAACCGTCGCGGCGCAGCCCGGCGAAGACAGACGTCAGGTGCGCGGCGGCGTCTGGATGGGTGACGTCCAGGACGTGGTACGCGCGGGTGAGCCGCGGATCCACCAGCTTGGTCCCGTCCTCGCCGCGCACCAGCCAGTCGGGATGGTCGGCGGCCAGCTGCGAATCGGCGGCCACCAGGAAGGGCGCCAGCCAGATCCCGGCGCGCAGCCGACGCCGGCGCACTGCCTGCACCATGGCCGAGAAGCCCCCGGCGAACGCCTCGTTGGGGACCCAGTCGCCCCAGCGCTGCCAGCGCGGCATCCACCCGTCGTCCAGCTGGATGACGGCCCGGTTGGTTTTGGTCGTCCCCCGCGTCAGCTGCGGGAGCCGGCTGGAGACAAAGGCAGCGTGCCGCCGGATGTCGGCCTCGGTGACCGCCAGCCCCAGGTGATACCAGCTGCACCAGCCTCGGGGGGGCGCATGGCTGGCGCGGCCCCCCGACGCCCGCCCGGCGATGGCCAGGGCGCGCCGCAAGGTGGCAGTGCCATCCTGGCCGTAGAGCAGCAGGATGGGATCGGAGGCCACCCGGCCGCCGGGCGGCACCGGCAGGCGGATGCGCTGCGGCGTGCCGCTGCGCTGCTCGGGCTCGGAGAGCGGGGAGCCATCCTCTTCGGCGTAGAAGGTGGTGATGGCGGTGGGCAGCTCCGACGCCGGACGCTGGTCGCGGTGGTAGCGCCAATGAAACGCGGTGGCGAAGCGGGTGGCGCGTAACACCTGGGCCACGAACATGCCCCGGCTATCCGGGGCGTAGATGGCGCAGGTCCACCAGGAGTGGCGCAGGTGCGGCGGGTCGCTCTCCTTGATGGCATCGTCCAGCGGATGGATCCCGGCGTAGTCCCAGGATTGGTACCCATTGACCAGCGTGCTCGCCCGCCAGGGCTCATCGCCGATGTGCAGGGCGCCCTGGCGCGCTTCGTCGACGACCAGGGGCCGCCAGCCGTTGAGGAGCACCGTCGCCGTCCCCGTGTTGCGCACCTCGCACTCGATCACGATCCCGTGCTCGTAGGGAATGAGCCGGGCGGTCGCCTCGGTTCCTCCCGCCTGCCAGGTCAGGGATGCGCCGTCGCCCGGGCTCCGCATGGGCGCACTCGCGTACCACTGCCCATCGAGCTGAACAGCGCTCACCGCGTGCCGCACCAGCATCCGGTCTCCGGTCAGAATGCTGAAGGAGCCGGTTTCGGGCTCGGTCAGGACGCGGAGATCCGGCGGGGGCTTCAGTCCAGGCCGATCCGCGGAGCCCGCTGCCGACGAACGCGACCGTACGGCTTGCGCCCTTCCAGGGACTCGATGAAGAGATAGATGTGGCGGGCGGTGTGGACTTCGACACCCCCCAGCCAGATGGGGTGGATCTTTAACTTGGCGGCGAGGAGATTGCGGACCTCGCGGGCTTCTTCGTTCCGGCGATCGGTGAGATCCTGATCCGAGCGAGTCGCCTTCCCTGAGTCCGCTGCCGTTTGCATGCGGGTCTCCTTACCTGTCGACTCACTTCACGCAGCGTGGCATCGCCGCGCAAAGTTAAGCCATTATAAGCGCGGTGGCGCGGAATGCAACCCAATTTCGCCTGGGGGATAAAGCGGTATTAGTGCCGGTCGTTCTTCGGTTTCTTGGCACTCGCCGGTCGCTTAGGTTCCTGCTTGGTCCGCGGGATGTCAATCCCTTTCCGGATCTCCATCCTCTCCCGCTTGTCCGCCATCGGATGCTCCTTCGCCGGCCCCGCTTCGTGAGGGCGCCGCCGCGATCACGCGAACGTGCCTGATGGTAGCAGTTGTGGGTATCAGAATCCCTTTCGACCCGGATACCGGCCGCTCGAGATGGCCCTCGGCGTCCAGCACCCACTCGCGGGCCAGGTAGAGGCCCTGCTGCTGGGGCGATTTGAGGGCGAAGGAGGGGCCGTAGTAGCTGCCGGCGATTTGCGACCCATCCTGAAAGGTGATCACCAGGAACTGGCCGTCCGGGAGCTTGCGGCTGAAGAAGAGATCCCAGGCGGACGGGGGCACCTCGGGCAGCAGCTCCGAGAATCCGTGCGGCCGGCCGTGCCCGGCGGCATACAGGTCGGTCAATCGGCCTAGGCCAACACCGCCCACGAACGGCACCACGATGACCGTGACGTAGGTCCAGACGACCAGGTTCCAGGGATGGTTGGCAAGGTCACCGGCGACCGGCAGCAGCAGCCAGATGGTAAGCGGCGACACCACCACCTGGATCACCAGGCTGACGGCCAGCGCCGGCAGGATGGTGCCGAGGTCGGTGGACGGCTGCTGCCAGGTCTTGGCCCGGCGCCAGAACGCGACCGCGAGGTAGCCGGGCACGATCGCCAGCAGCGCCGCCAGGACGTCTAGCCGCAAGAGGTTCCCCATTAGCCTTCATCCCGTTTGGATGTCCTCCCGTGATTTCCATACCCGAAGCCATACGGTTTGTCCGTCACAATCCAGCAGACGGTCGGTCACGAAATTGCACAATCAGCTCGTCCATCCAGGGCGGGTACCGAAGGGCAGAGAGGCCGTGGTGCGGGGGCCAAGGGCAGTCCACCTTGAGCGAGTCAAGTCCGGCCTGCTCCTTGGCCCGCGTCTCCGTAGTGCGATTCCAGTAGCTCGGCAAGGATGGGCGATCCCTCCGCCTCTGCGATCGCCCGGATGTACTTGCGCTCTTCCGGATCGGCCTGCCGAGCCTCCCAGCTGTCGATCAGCTAGTCGATGTCCTGGCGGAGCCGGATCAGCTCGCGTTTCACGCTTGGCCACCAGCTGTCCGGCACGGTCGGTGCCGTTCGGATAATGCCAACCTACTTGGAAGCGAACGTATCCGACGCC
>DASQAY010000218.1:0-8879 GCA_035635515.1 Candidatus Eiseniibacteriota bacterium
GCGACCGTCGACGCGGTGGTGATCGCGGCGCACATCGTGACGGCCTTGCAGACGCTGGTCAGCCGGGAGACCTCGCCGCGGGCTCCGGTGGTCGTGACCCTGGGCAGCATCCACGGCGGGAGCGCCTCCAACATCATCGCCCGCGAGGTGGTGATCCAGGGCACCCTGCGGACGTTCGACGCTGGCTTGCGCGGGCAGCTCCTGCGCCGCATCGCGGAGCTGGCTCACGGGGTGGCCCAGGCCATGCGCGGCTCGTGCGAGTTTCGCCACGAGGCCGGGGCGCCCCCAGTCGTCAACGACCCGGCGATCGCCGCCCTCGTCGCCGAGGCGGCGCGCGGGGTGCTGGGCGAGCAGGCGGTGGTGCCGTTCGAGCCGTTGCTGGTCGGCGAAGACTTCTCCTACTTTCTGAATGAGCGGCCGGGCTGCTTCTTCCTCCTGGGTGGCGCTCCGGGCGGTGGCCCCGTGCTGCACCATAGCGCCGAGTTTCGGATCGATGAGCGATGCCTGCCCATTGGGTTGCGGGTAATGACCGCCGCGGTGTTGCGGCTGGTGGAAGCTGACTAAGCTAAGCCGGGATCCGGGCTCTAAAACCTGGGGCGTCGCAGACTGGGCCGGACGCTGTAGGCGATCAGCCCCAGGCTCAGCACCAGCGCGATGGCCAGGCTGAGGACGTTCAGCCGCATGCCGGCTACCGCCCCGAGGAGGCCGAGCGCCGAGCCGATCATTCCGGCCAGACCCAACAGCCGTGCCGTCCGATAGAAGGGGCTGTGATAGGGCAGGTGAATACGCGGTCGACGACCGGTCCCCGATTCTGGTTCAGCGGGATCTGCGAATTGGCGAGCGGCGTTCTGGGCCAAGTCCAGACATATAACGGCGGCGGCCGCGGGACCCGGTGACGAGCCCGTGACGCCCGCCCTCCGATCGCGTCACGGTGGGCTGGGAAGCCCCGAAAATGCCGCCTCCTATAATTCTGTTCGTGGCAACCGCCACGTCCCGTGCCCTCACCGCTGAGCAGGCCATGTCTGGCCAGCTGGCCTTCTGCATGCCGAATACCAGCCTGGCCCAGGCGGCCAAGATGATGGCGGAGAACCGGGTGCGTGAGCTCCCGGTGATCGTCGACCAGCGGTGCCTGGGCTACGTGTCGTACTCGGACATCCTGCAGCGCTACGTGAAGGCCCGGGTGGAGGGCCAGGCGATGGACATCATCCGCACGCCACTGCCGGAGGTCCGGGCCACCACGCCGCTGGATGAGGTGGTGGCCCTGCTGCGATCGACCGGCCGGCTGCTGGTGCTGGTGACCACTGCCGAGGGCATGCCGCTGGGCGCGGTGACGGTGCGGGACGTGAGCCGGGTGGTCAGCGGCTGATCGATGCCGACGCTGAGCAAGGTCCTCCGCGAACTGGCCCAAACCTGCGCCCCCGACCTCTCGGCGCGGGAGGCCGTGCGCCAGCTGCAGACGTCGGGGGCGGACCTGCTGTTGGTTGAGCAGAACGGGACCGTGCTGGGGATGTTCGGTCACCGGGAAGCCGTCGCCGTCTACGCGGATGGCAGCGCCCCGGTCCGCCAGTACATGCGCCACCCGGTGCCCGGACGCAACGCCGCCGATTCCATGGAAGCCGGCGCCGAGGTGATGGTCCGGGATGACACCCCGGTGGTCATCCTGACCGAGGAAGAGGGCCCGCTCTTCTCCAAGACATCGCGGTCGGTGGGGATGGTGACCGCCTTCGAGATCCTGGAGGAAATCGGACACACGACCACCGACACCGCCGCCAACAAGATCTTCTTCGGTCGCAAGGATCTGGGCCTCAACATCCCGGTGTCGCCCTGCCAGCGCGCCTGTCCGATTCACCAGGACATCGCGACCTATGTGGATTACGTCTCCCAGGGCCGCTACCTGGACTCCTGGCTGGTCATTCATGAGACCAATCCCTTCCCGTCGATCCTGGGCCGGCTGTGCAACCATCCCTGCGAGACCGATTGCAAACGGGGCTGGGTGCAGGGCCCGGAAAACGCCGTCTCCATCAAGTCGCTGAAGCGGTTCGCGACCGACTACGCCTGGGCCCGCAAGGTCAAGATCGAATACCAGCGGGCTCCCGAGAACGGGAAGCGAGTGGCCATCGTCGGGTCCGGACCCGCCGGGCTCACCGCGGCCCAGGACCTGCGCCTGATGGGCTACACGGTTGACCTGTACGAGCGCGAAGCCAAGCTGGGCGGTTTGCTCTCGGCCAGCGTGCCCCATTTCCGGTTCGAGATGGATCAGCTTCTCTGGGAGATCCAGATGATCGTCGACACCGGGGTCAACGTGCACCTGAACGTCAACGTCGGCAAAGATCTCCCACTGCAAAAACTCCTGGACGAATACGACAGCGCCTTCGTGTCGGTCGGCATGATGAAGGGCCGGATCCTGCCGGTGCCCGGCTCGGACCTGCCGGAGGTCATCTCGGCGATGGAGTTCCTCCGGGTGCGTTCCTACGACATCGTCCCGGATGACTTTCCCAAGGGCGACGACGTGGTCGTTATCGGCGGCGGCGCCGTAGCGACCGACGCCGCCCAGACCTCGATCAAGACCGGCGCTCAAAACGTCTGGATGTGCTCCATCGAGCCGGAGGACCGGCTGCCCGCCTTCGGCAACGAGCTGGTGGAAGCCCGGGAGATCGGCCTGAAGCTGCACACGGGCGTGATCGTCAACGCCATCAAGGCAGACGCCCAGGGGCACGTCAACGGCGTCGAGTTCATCCGGGTCGATGCGAAGAAGCTGGAATTCGACCCGGAAAGCGGAAAGCTCCTGATCAACACCGTGCAGAAGGTGCCGGGCACCGAGCACGTCATCCCCTGCAAGTACGCCATCTTCGCGTCGGGCCAGATCATGGACTTCGAGGATCAGCTCACGCCGCTCTCGCCGCGCAAGCTGATCGCGGCCGACACCTCGGGCAAGACCTCGGTGCCCAAGCTGTTCGCCGGCGGTGACTGCGTGCAGGGCCCGTCGTTCATCGTCGACGCGGTCGCCTGGGGCCACCGGGTAGCCCGCTCCATCAACGAGACCCTGGGCGCGGCCGTCCCGCGGGACGCCAAGCCGCTGACCATCATCGAGACCACCGACGACCACCGCGAAGCCGACTACTATGGGCGCGAGGAGCCGCCCATCCTGCCGGCCGCCAAGCGGATGGACATGACGCCGGTGGAGCTTCCCTGGAACGACGAGCAGGCCATCACCGCGGCCCTCCGCTGCTTCCAGTGCGACACGGTGCACCACGTGGATGAGTCCGTCTGCATCCTGTGCGGCGCCTGCGACGACGTCTGCCCGGAGAAGGCGCTGGACGTCATCGTCGAGGGCGAGGAGCGCGACACCTCGAGCGGTGGCTTCGTGAAGATCTGCGAGACGGTGCTGGGCGAGGAGTTCGGCGGCAAGCGCGGCCGGATCATGGTCAACTACGACCGCTGCACCAACTGCCGCATTTGCGAGGATCACTGCCCGGTGAACTGCATCACCTTCCAGCGGGTGCGGATGCCGGACGACACCATGCGCATGATTCCCCTCACCGCGGTGTCAGCCCCGCCGCCCAAAGTCGCTGCCGCCCGTGGCTAAGGCGACCGCCGACCCCGTCGCCGCGACGACGTTCGTCGCCCGGCGCCCAGCTCTGCCGGTGTGGCCCGTGCTCGCCCTTATCCCGTACGCCCTGGTCCTCTGGATTCTGCACGGGGATCTCGGTGGCGTCCGCCCGGCCGACCTCTCCCTCCAGCTCTATTTCAGCGCCATGCTCCTCTACCTGGCGGGCATGCTGGCCTACTTCATCTACTTCGCCTACCGGCGGGAGAGTTTCCGCTGGCTGGGACTGGCGGTGGTCGTTCCGGGCCTGGCGCTGCATCTCGGCGCCATCGTCGCCCGCGGGATCGCCGATGCGCATTACCCGCTGGCCAACATGTACGAATACAGCTCGATGCTGGCCCTGGTGGCCGTGGCCGTCTTCGTGGTGATGAGCCTGCGCTACCCGGTGGCGGCGCTGGCCGGTGGGCCCGCCCTGTTCGTGGCCGTGACCCTGATGGGCGTCGGATTCGGGCTCTACCAATCGCCGGAACCGCTGGTGCCGGCGCTGCAGAGCTACTGGCTCAAGATTCACGTGACCAGCATGATGACGGCCTCCGGGATCCTGGTCTCCAGCTTCGTGTTCGCCGCCCTCTACCTGGTCAAGGACCGAAGCCTGCGCCACGTTTCCGCCACGGCCGGCTCGGCGGTCCGCAGCCGACTGCCCTCCCTCGAGACGCTCGACCGTCTGACCTACCGGGCCATCCTGGTCGGCTTTCCCATCTGGACGTTCGGCACCATCGCCGGCGCTGTCTGGGGAGAGCACGCCTGGGGGCGCTGGTGGGGCTGGGATCCCAAGGAGACCTGGGCCGCCATCACCTGGATGATCTACGCCATCTACCTCCACGCCCACGGGATGCGCGCCTGGCGGGGCCGGCGCACGGCCTTGATCGCGACCGCGGGCTTCGTCTCCATCCTGGTGACGCTGTACGCGGTGAACCTCTGGATCGTGGGCCTCCATTCCTACGCGCGCGGCGCCGGCTAACCCAGACGAATCTGCGTTTTCCGCCGCGCCTGGCCAGAGCCGCTCCCGGGCACATCTCCGCCGCCGTCAGCCCTAGCTGGCGAACGTCGCTGTATGCGACGTGTGTGGCCCAGGCCACCGCCATGCTGGCCTTCGGCTTTGTGCTCCCATTCCTGGCGCTCTACCTCAAGGAGCTGCATGTCGGGTCGGAGCGCGCGGTGGTGCTCTGGTCCGGGGCGCTGGTTTCGGGGACCGCCATCGCGTTGGCGCTGGCCAGCCCGGTGTGGGGAGTCCTGGCCGATCGGCGTGGGCGTCGTCTCATGGTCTTGCGATCGATGGTGGTGGGCGGGGTGCTGATCGCCTTGATGTCGCTGGTCCAGAACGTCGAGCAGTTCCTGGTCCTGCGAATCCTCCAGGGCGCCCTCACGGGCACCGTCGCCGCGTCCACCGCGCTGGTGGCCACCATCGTGCCCCGCGACCGGCTGGCGTCCAGCATGGGCCTGCTCCAGACCAGCGTCTACCTGGGGATTGCCGGTGGTCCGGTGCTGGGCGGGCTGGTGGCGGAAGTGGTCGGAATCCGGGGGACCTTCGTGGTCGCGGGGGCGCTCCTGATGGGAGCCGGTGTGGCGGTCTGGCTCTTCGTGCACGAGCACTACGAGCCGCTGACGGGACGGAGGCCGGGCTTCATCCGATCCCTCCAGGTGGGGCTGTCGTCGCCAACGGTGCGGCCCGTGCTGGTGGTGCTGTTTCTCATCCAGGTGAGCTCGGCGATTGTCTTCCCCATCCTGCCCCTGGTGGTCCAGCACCTCGCGGCGCCCGGTGACCCGGTCAAGCTCTATGCCGGCCTTGCCTTCGGGGCGACCGCGATCTTTAGCGCCCTGGCCGCCATCGGTTACAGCCGCGTGGCGGAGCGCAGCGGATATCGCCGGATCCTGATCTACTGCTGCTTCGGCGCCGCGGCCTTCTTCCTGCCCCAGGCATTTGCCGCCAACGTGGGACAGCTCCTCCTGTTGCGGGCCGGCCTCGGCATCTTCTTCGGCGCGCTGATCCCGGCCACCAACGCCATCGTGGCCATGGTCAGTCCGCGCCAGAGCCACGGCTCCGTGTTCGGCCTGGCCAGCAGCGTCACCGCCCTCGGCACCGCCATCGGCCCCCTGGTTGGGTCGGCCATCGCGGCCAGCTTCGGCCTCTCATCCATCTTCTTCGCCACGGCCGCGGTGCTCGGGCTGCTGGGCGTCTGGGTCATGGTGACAGTGCGCGAGCCCGCGCCGGTAGACTGATTCCCCGTGCTTGATCCCGCCCTGGTGAACGCCATCCTGGAGCGGGCTCGCCGCTCGGGCGCCGACCTGGTGGAGCTCTTTGTCGAGCGCAAGCGCAACCAATCGATCGCCGTGGAAGAAAGCCGGGTGGAGCGGGTCAACTCCGGCCACGACGGCGGAGCCGGCATCCGCATCATCCACGGGACGGTGGTCGCCTACGTCTATACCGAGGATCTAAGCGAGGCTGGCCTGCTCCAGACCGCCGACCTGGCCGCTGCTGTTGGGCGCCGCGGCGGTGGCGTCTTCTCGGTGGCCGCCCTGACCGGCACGCCGAAGCCGGCCCGGCCAGTCGAAATCTCTCCCGACTCCGTCCCCACCGAGAGGAAGATCGAGCTGCTGCGGGAGGCGGACGAAGCGGCCCGCAGCACCTCCGGCGTGATCCGGCAGGTCAGCCTGGGCTACGGCGAAACGGTGCAGGACGTGCTGATCGCCACCTCGGAGGGGATTCGGCACCAGGACCAGCGAACGCGGGTGCGGCTGATGGTGCAGGTCGTGGCCGGGCGGGATGGGGAGATCCAGACGGCCATGGAGGCGCCGGGGGCCGAGGTCGGGTTCGAGTTCTTCCAGCGGCGCTCCCCGGTGGAGAGCGCCCGGATGGCGGCCGACCGGGCCGTCAAGCTGCTCGACGCCCGACCGATGCCGGCTGGCACCATGCCGGTCGTGATGGGCAACGAGTTCGGCGGGGTCCTCTTCCACGTGGCGTGCGGGCACGGACTGGAGGCCGATTTCGTGTCGAAGGGATCGACTGTCTATGCAGGCCAGCTCGGGCAGAAGGTCGCCAGCGAGATCCTGACTGCCGTGGATGACGGGAGTGAGCCGACCCGCTGGGGATCGGGGGCCGTCGATGACGAGGGCACCCCCACGCGACGCACGGTGCTGATCGAACGTGGCGTGCTGCGCAGCTACCTCCACGACCGGCGCAGCGCGGGCAAGCAAGGCCTGCCGGTGACCGGCAACGGCCGGCGGCAGTCCTACCAGCACCTGCCCATCCCGCGCATGAGCAACACCTTCATCGCGGCCGGGGACGCCACGGTCGAGCAGATCCTGGCGGCCACGCCCCGCGGTCTCTACGCCCGCAAGCTGGGAGGCGGGCAGGTCGACCCGGTCACCGGGGATTTCGTGTTCGCGGTCACGGAGGGGTACCTGATCGAGGGTGGTCGGGTGGGCTCGATGGTGCGCGGAGCCACCCTGGTCGGCAACGGCCCGAAGACCTTGCACAAGGTCGACATGATCGGACAGGACCTGGAACTGGCCCCGGGCACCTGCGGCAAGGAGGGCCAGTCGGTGCCGGTCTCGGTCGGCCAGCCGACGCTGCGCATCAGCGAACTGACCGTCGGCGGCACCGGATGAATCCCGCCGCGGCCCGGTTGCTGGCGCGGGCCTCCGCCCTCGGTGCCGACGGGGCGGAGGTCTTCCTCTCATCGGGCACGGAGTTCTCCGTCAAGGTCTTCAACCGGGAGATCGACTCGCTGGTCTCGGCGCAAAGCCGGGGTGTCGGCCTGCGCACCCTGCGCGACCAGCGGGTGGGCTTTGCCTATACGTTCGACCTGGGTCCGCAATCCCTGGATGCGCTGGTCGATGAAGCCCTGCGCAATGGGCGGTACAACCACGCCGACGAGGCGAATGCGCTGCCGACGGTGGCGCTGGCGGAGCCGATTCCGGGTCTGTACGCTCCCGACCTGGATCGGGTCGACCCCCAGCGCAAGATCCAGTTCGCCCTGGACCTGGAGCGGCTGGCCACCTCCACGGACCCGCGCGTCAAGCGCGTCAGCGACGTGATCTATTCGGACGGGTCCGGCCACGTCGAACTGGCCAACAGCCTCGGGCTGGACGTGACCTTCGATCGCACCGTCGCCTACGCCTCGGTCGACGCCATCGCCGAGCAAGACTCGGAAATGCAGTCGGGGTATGCCTTCACCTATGGCCGCGACCTCGATGCCCTGCAGTTGGACGCCACGGCCCAGGAAGCGGCCCAGCGGGCGGCCGGCTTGCTGGGGGCCAGCCGCGTCCCCACGGCTAAGGTGCCGGTGGTCCTCGACCCCTACGCCGGCGCCATGATCCTGGGGTTGCTGACCAATTCGTTCAGCGGGGACGCCGTCCTGAAGCGCCGATCATTGCTGGCTGGAAAAGTTGGCGAGGCGGTGGCCTCCGCCATGGTGTCCATCGTGGATGACGCCCGGCTGGCGGACGGCCTGGCCAGCCGGCCCTTCGATGGGGAGGGAGTCCCATCGCGCCGCAACGAGCTGGTCACTGCCGGCGTGCTCCAGGGATACCTGCACAACACCTACACCGCCCGGCGCAGCGGGGCGGCCTCCACCGGCAGCGCGGTGCGGTCGTACAAGAGCGTCCCCGAGGTGGGCGTCAGCAACCTGATCCTACAGCCGGGCTCTCAATCGCGGGCTGAGCTGCTGGCCCCGGTCACCGACGGCCTGTACGTCGCCCAGCTACACGGGCTCCACACCGTCAACACGGTGTCCGGGGAGTTCTCGCTGGGCGTCACCGGCCATTGGATCCGAGGGGGCGAGCTGGCCCAGCCGGTCCGCGAGCTCACCATTGCCGGCCAGCTGATCGACCTGCTGCGCAAGGTGGTGGGTCTCGCCAACGATCCGCGCTTCACGTTTGCCGGAGGGTTCTGCGGCAGTCCCACCGTCCTGATCGAGGAGCTCTCCGTCGCCGGGGCTTAGCCCGGATCCACCGATCGGACGCCGCAGATTGGGATGCGGGGCGAGCCGAGCCGAAGGCGGCGACGAGCACGCGAGCGAGCATATCCGTAGATCTGTGAACGAGCGCGCGCAGGAGCCAACGCCCGGATCGGCCGCATCCGCGCCCAAGATGCCAGTTCGATTCGGTGGATCCGGGCTCGGCTTCCGGCAGCGAGTCATCGCGCTGGCGCTCTTCTGGCTGGTCGGCATCAACCTGCGGACCGTGCTGCTAGGCGTGCCACCGGCGCTCCCCACGCTGCATCGGGCGCTGGGTCTCAGCTACAGCGCGGCCGGCCTGCTGACCGCCCTCC
>DASQAY010000219.1:0-11036 GCA_035635515.1 Candidatus Eiseniibacteriota bacterium
CAGCCGCAAGGTCGCGCCCATAAAGTAGGCCCCAGTGAACTTCCTCGCCGCGCGTTGGGCTTTCGGAGCGGTTGCCGGTGTGGCCCTGGGTCTCGGATCAATGGCCCCGGCCGCCGCGCAAACCGCCCAGCCGGCGCCGGCATCCATCACGGGCTTCACGACCATTTCGCTCAGCGCGGTCGTGAGCCGGCCGCTATCAGACCTGTACGTTGCGCCCCCGAGCGGGACGCAGATGCTGGGGGGCATGCCGTTTGACACTGGCTCGTTTGCCCTCCTGTCTCCCGGCCAGACCGCCTCGGTCACTACTTCAATCCCGGGGGTTGTGAACCTCCACCTCCTGCTGAACTCTTATGGCACCATGTGGTACTACGCGGGGCAGACCCTGGGTACGGTGCGGTTGACCTTCAGCGACGGCAGCGTGCAGGAGACGACCCTGGTCGTCGGCAACAACATCCGCGAGTGGCGGGTGGGTGCCGGCTCCTGGGTTGTGGGGACCGTGACCAGCCCGAAGAACACCCGGGTCTGGGACGGATTGGCGCACCTGGACGGCGGCGAGGCGGTCATCGACATGCTGACCATCCCGGTCCAGCCGACGCACGGTTACCTGACTGGGGTGGCGGTGACCACCACCGCGTCGGGCACCCTGATGCGGACGGTCTTCTCCGGCGTGACCGTTGAGCACCTGGTGCGCCCCGGTGAATCAGATGAAACGCCGGCGGTCGTGCACAGCCAGGCGCCCGAGCACTCCAACTCGCAGAACTTCACCGGCGTGTCGCCGGCCAAGGGCGAGGGCGATCCCGCCTAGGAACCGCTACAGTAGCGGGGGTTGCGTCTCGCCTTTCCGCCCGTATTCATCCTGGCGCTGCTGGTCGCGTTGATTGGCACCCAGGCGGCCTACCTGGGTACCCCGGGCCGACCCAACTACCTGGCTCGGCTCGGGCTGTCGGTGGTCGCGGTGGGGGTTGGGGAAGCACTGGCCGCTCTGGGCGTGGGGGGCCGGCTGGCGGTGGGGGACCTGCACCTGGTCAACGACCTGGTCCTGCTCGGGCTGGCCCAATGGGGTGCCACGCGTTGGGCGCGCCGGCAAACTCCCGTATAACCTGAGTCCGGGTTTAAGCCACCTGCGGAAGAGGTAAGAGAAGGGCGAGTGTATAATCCGCTCACTCGGGGCGACCGACGGGAGGCGTGGCGTGCAAAACCTCTGGGAATGGGCTGTGCTGCTGGCTGCCATCGGGTTCTTCGTGGTCAGCGTCATCCTGTCCTACGTCCTGATTCGAGTCTCCCGCAGTCTGTGGAAGGTGGACGCGACGCTGGGCGTGGTCCTCGAGGAGACGCGCCGGGCGCTCCCCGAAGTACGGCACACCGTGGAGCAGATCGATGACATGGTCAGCGAGGTCAACGACAAATTCATGGCCGCGGACCGGGCGATGACGGCGACGGCCGAGACGGTGGCGAGCCTGGGAACCCGGATCCGAGACCGCCTGAACGGCTTTGCCTCGAGAGTGCGCCGGCCGGCTAGAGGGGGAAGACCCGGATGAGGGACACCGCGCACCAGATCACGGAGCTGAAGCTGCCCGCCCGAGAGGAGTACATCGTGGTGGCGAAACGGGCGGCCGGGGCTCTGGGCGCGGTGGTCGGGTTCTCGCTGGCGGAGATTGACGATCTGAATATCGCCATCACCCAGGCCTGTGAGAACGCAGTCGCCGCCGCCACGGATCAGTGGGGGGAGGGGAACGGCCAGCTCAAGCTGACGTTCAAAGGCCAGCGCGGCAAGCTCGAAGTCAACATCAGCAGTACACCTCCGCGTGCGGTCGAGCTCCAGCAGACGCCGGCCGTCCGGTCGGTCCGGCGGCTGCCCCGAGAGGAGGCACTCGACTATGAAGGCATCGGCCTGAACATGATCCGCCTGTTCGTCGACGAATTGCGCTACCAGGTGGACGACCAGGGCTGCATGCGCATGCGGATGGTGAAATACCTGATCGACTGACGCCCACTCCCAAAGTGAGCGCGTCCACCACCCGCCCGAGCCGCCAGGAGGTCCGCCGCCTCTTCGAGCAGTACCAGCAGACCAGGGACCCGGCCGTCCGCCAGCAGCTGGTCGACCTGTTCAATAACCTGGTGCTCTTCTTGGCGCGAAAGTTCCAGAACCGCGGAGAGCCGCTCGAGGACATCGTGCAGGTGGGGTACATCGGGCTGCTCCAGGCCATCGAGCGCTTCGATCCGGGCCGTGACCTGGAGTTCTCCACGTTTGCCACCCCCACCATCGTGGGCGAAATCAAGCGTTACTTCCGGGACAAGAGCTGGGCGGTGAAGGTTCCGCGCCGGCTGCAGGAGACGATGCAGCGGGCCGGCCAGGCACAGGAGCGGCTGCAGGGCCGGCTGGGCCGGACGCCGTCGGTGAACGAGGTGGCTGCGGAGCTGGGAGTGCCGCCGGAAGAGGTCCTGGAGGCGATGGAGGCGAGTCCCGCCCAGCGCACCATCTCATTCGAATCCACCGGTCGCGGGGCGGAGGATGAAGGGCTGGAGCTGAACGAGCGCCTGGGTGAGACGGACGAGAACCTGGAGCGGGTCGAACTGCAGAACCTGCTGCAGAAAGCGATGAGCCACCTGACCCCGCGCGAGCGTCGGATCATGTACTTGCGCTTCGTCGACGAGCTGCCCCAGGCCGAGGTGGCCAAGCGGCTCGGCATCTCGCAGATGCACGTGTCCCGGTTGCAGCGGGCGGCGGTCGAGCACCTGAAGCGCGAACTCCCGGCCGCTTCCGTCTGAGTTAAGGCGCTCCACTAGAATTCAGCTAGGCGGCGCCCGATCGCGCGCCTGACACTATGACAAGCGCCGAGGTCCGGGAGCGTTTCCTCAACTTCTTCGCGGAGCGGGATCACAAGGTGCTGCCAAGCTCCTCCCTGGTTCCGTTCGGCGATCCCACGCTGCTGTTTACCAGCGCCGGCATGGTGCAGTTCAAGCCCTATTTCCTGGGTCAGAGCCAGCCTCCCCATCCGCGCGCGACCACCTGCCAGAAGGTCTTTCGGGCCGTCGACATCGACGTCGTCGGGCATGACGGTCACCACCTGACGTTCTTCGAGATGCTCGGGAACTTCTCGTTCGGGGACTACTTCAAGGAAAAAGCGATCCCGTACGCGTACGAGTTCCTGACGAAGGACCTGCAGCTCGAGGAGGGTCGGTTATGGGCGGGCATCCACAACGACGACGACGAGAGCTTCGAGATCTGGACCAAGAAGACCGGGCTTCCGGCGGAGCGGGTGCGGCGGTTCGGCGACGAGTACAACTTCTGGGCGGCCGGGCCGACCGGCCCCTGCGGGCCCGATAGCGAGATCCACTACGACTGGGGAGCCGAATACAGCTGCGGCCGGCCAGACTGCGGGCCCAACTGCGAGCACTGCGATCGGTTCCTCGAGATCTGGAACCTCGTCTTCATGCAATGGAATCGGGACCAGGCCGGCAACCGGACGCCGCTGCAACGCAAAGGCATCGACACCGGGATGGGCCTCGAGCGCATCACGGCCGTGGTCAACAGATACCGCCCGGGCGTTTTCGAAACGGACCTCTTCCAGCCGCTCATCCGGCATTGGTCGGAGGAGACGGGCCACCGCTATGGCACCAAACCGGAGATTGACACCTCGCTGCGCGTCCTCGCCGATCACGCCCGAGGCACCACGATGCTCCTGGCGGATGGGGTGGTGCCCGCCAATGATGGACGCGGCTACGTCTTGCGCCGGTTGATCCGGCGGGCGATGGTGCATGCGCGCCGGCTGGGCCCAGCGGCCGGTCTTTCCTCCGGCGTCCCGATCGTCGCCAAGCTCCTGGGCAAGGTGTATCCCGAGGTCCGCAGCAAGGCGGCAGAGATTCAGGACGTCGTGCGGGCGGAAGAAGAGCGGTTCGCGATCGCGTTGCGCCAGGGAACCGAACGCCTGCAGGGGTTGCTGGATCGGGGAACCCTCAGTGCCGACGAAGTGTTCTACCTGCATGACACGCTGGGCTTCCCGGTGGAGTTGACTGCCGAGCTCGCCCGGGAGCAGGGGGTGACGGTCGACCTGGCCGCGGTGGCCGCCCTGATGCAGGGCCAGCGGGATCGCAGCCGGGACGCGACCAAGGGATTCGCGGCGCCGATCGCCGGCCGGGCAACCCGGTTTACCGGTTACGAGCACCTGGAAGGCGACAGCACCATCACGGACGTCTTTCCGGTGAGCGGCGAGCCGGACCAGGCCGACGTCTTTCTGGCAGAGACGCCGTTCTATGCCGAGCGCGGCGGGCAGACCGCCGATGCCGGCTGGTTGAGCTGGGATGGGAAGAACGCGAGCGTCATCGACGTCCAGCCGCAGGGCGATGCGACCAGGCATCGGGTGGCAACCCCTCCCGAGCAGCTCAAGGTGGGCGATCGGGTGCACGCGGCGGTCGATGCCACCCGGCGCCAGGCGGTGGCTCAGCATCACTCGGCCACGCATTTACTGCATCGTGCCCTTCGTGACGTGCTGGGCGATCAGGCGAGCCAGGCCGGGTCATCCGTGGAGCCGGATTACGCCACGTTCGATTTCCGGTTCCCGAGGGCACTGACGCCCGATGAGCTCCGGCGGGTGGCGGGCCTGCTGAACGAGAAGATCCGCGCCGACCTGGTCCGCCGCGTCGAGGTGCTGCCCCTGGAGCAGGCGATCGCGACCGGCGCCGTCGCCCTTTTCGACGAGAAGTACGGGGACACGGTGCGCGTCGTCTCCTTCGGCGACTGGTCGCGGGAGCTCTGCGGAGGCACCCATGTCGAGCGCTCGGGCGAGATCGGGCTGGCGCTGCTCTCGGGTGACCGCAGCATCGGCACCGGTGCCCGCCGGATTGAGATGCGGGCCGGTCGAGCCGCCGAGGACCAGGTGCGGATCTACGAGGATGTGTTGGCGAAGATCGGTGACCGGCTGAAGGGGACGCCGGCCGAATTGCCCGCCAAGGTGGAGGCACTGCAGGCCGAGCTCAGGCGGCTGGAGAAGGAGGCCGATCAGCTCAGGTCCAGACTGGCCGCGGGTGGGACCGCCCAGATCGAGAAGGCCAGCATCGACGCCGTCACCCTCTTCCTCCAGCAGGTGGATCCTGGCGAGAAGGACCTCTTACTGTTCGCGGACCACGCGCTGGGGCAGGCGAACGGCCAGGCCCTGGCGGTCGTCGTGGCCGGCCGATCCTTTGCCGTGAAGGTCGGGCCGACCATCGCCGACCGCTTCCCGGCCAGCGAGGTCGTGAAGGCATTCGTCAAAGCCGCAGGGGGCAAGGGCGGAGGCCGAGGTCCCGTCGGCCAGGGCGGCGGCATCGATCCCACCCGGGTCGCGGACGGGTTTCGGGGCGTGCAGGAGTATGTGCGCGCCCGGGTCGGAGTGGGCTGATGCCGCTGGGTCTAGGCACCCGGCTGAAGCGGATCCGGCGGGGGGCCGAGTATGCCAATCTCTACACGGCGCTCGATATCGGCACCGAGTACATTAAGGCGCTGGTGGTCCGCCGCGATGGGAAGAACGGCATTGTCCTGGGGGCCTCCCGCGAGCGCCAGGTCTTCACCGACATGCAGGCCGGCGTGCCGTCCGACATCCAGAGCATCATCGAGAGCTGCGAGAAGGCGATGTCCCGGGCGGAGGATATGTGCGACACCATCCCGGGCCAGGGCGTGATCGGGATTGCCGGCGAGCAGGTCAAAGGCTTCAGCACCTCGGTGACCGTGCCGCGCGCCGATCCCACGATGAAGATCAACGAGGCGGAGCTCCAGCAAACGCTCCAGATCGTGCAGAAACGGGCGCTACGCGAGGCCTCACACCTGATGAGCCAGGAGCTGGGCGTGCCGGATGTCAACGTCAAGCTGATCAACTCCGCCATCACCGGCGTTCGGGTCGACGGGTTCCCGGTGACCAACCCGCTGGACTTCCAGGGCCGCCAAATGGTGGTCACGGTGTTCAACACATTCGCGCCCCTGACCCACTTGGGTGCGCTGCAAACCATCGCGGCGGAGCTCGACCTGGAGCTGGTGGCGACCGTCGCCGAGCCGTATGCGATGGCGCGCTGCGTCGCCAGTGATGAGATCTACGAGTCCGGCGGCATCTTCGTCGATATCGGGGGCGGCACCACGGACGTGGCCCTCATCCGGAATGGGGGGATCGAAGCCACCCGGATGTTTCCCATCGGCGGTCGGGTATTTACCAAGAAGCTGGCCGGCAAGCTCGGCATTTCGTTCACCGACGCGGAGGCCATCAAGCTCCGCCACTCCCGTGCCGAGCTACCTGAGGGGCAGGCCGCCCAGGTGCACCGCATCGTTGCCCAGGACGCCGAGGTGCTGACCGAAGGGGTGGCCATCACCCTCCAGGAGATGGCCAAAGACGACCGGCTGCCGGCCGCCATCTACCTGGCTGGCGGGGGCAGCGCCTTGCCGGAGGTGCAGGAGGCGCTGAACGGCTTTGGCTGGGTCGCGGAGCTCCCATTCACCCGCCGGCCCGTCGTTTCCGTGCTGCGCCCGGCCGATGTCCAGGGGGTCTACGACTCCACCGGGCTGCTCCTCGACCAGCAGGACATCACCCCCATGGGCCTGGCCCACCACGCCATCCGCCAGGGCAGCGGAGACGAAGGGGCCATGTACGGGGTCATGCGCCGGGTGCTGAAGGCGATGAAGGTGTAACGCTCCGTCGCTAAATGCCACTGGGCGTGGCAAATCAAGTGTGATACCGTAACTGGTCGACGGCTGTGGCCGTTCTGCGGTATTGGTTCTCAACAAATATGAAGACCCTCGCCAAACTTGTTTACGTCGAGCCCGACGAGGAGGTTACGGACGTCGTCGACCGCCTCCGCGAGCTGCAGGGGGAGCAGGCGGTCACCCTGGTCCTACCCGACGGCGCCCGGGCGCTCCACAGCCCGATGAGCTTTCGGCTGCTAAAGAAGTACGCCCAGGCCTACCGCCTCCAGGTGAGCGTGGTCAGCAGCGAGACCCGCCTCCAGGCGCTCTCCCTGGAATCCGGATTCCCAACCTACGCCAGCGTCCAGGCCGTCGACCGGGGGCAGGAAATGCTCCAGCCGGGCGCGGTGGTGGCCGCCGAAGAGGCACCGCCGGCGGAGGTCGAACCGGTCTCCACAGTCCCAGAGTTCGAGGCGGTGAGCTCGCGCCCGGTCCTATCCGCGCCGCCCCGGAGGATGCCGTTCAGCGGGGTGCCCCTGCTTCGGGTGCCGCGGCTTCGGGAGCGGCTCCAGGAGCATCGACGTCCCCTGTACATAGGTGCCGGCGTGCTGGCGACCGTCGCTTTCCTGGCCGGGATCCTATACTTGCCGGCCGCCACCGTGACGATTGCCGTGCAGGGGACCAAGCTGGATGCCGACGTCCAGCTGGCCGGCGCTCCCGGGACGCAGGCAGCCGGCGCCACCCAGTTCACCACCCAGGCGTTCACGGTGACCGAGTCCCAGCAGGCCCAGGGGACGGCGACCGGCCAGAAGGCGATCCCGGCCGTTCCGGCCACCGGATCGGTGACCTTCACCTACAACTGCTTCGTCTTCTGCTCGCCCTATGTCGATATCCCGAAGGGGGTCGTGGTGCGGACCAGCGATGGCTCCCGAAGCTACACCACCGACAAAGACCTGCACGTCCCCCTCAAAGGTTCCGCCTCGGTCGGCGTCACGGCCGCCCAGCCTGGCCAGGGCGGCAATGCGGACGCTCATACCGTGAAGCAGATCGACCAGAAGCCGCAAGATCTGACCGTCGACAATCCCAGCCCCATCGGCGGGGGTGCGGATGCCCGAACCGCGACGGTGATCTCCGACGCCGACAGCGCTACGGCCAGCCAGGCCCTGCTCGATCTCTTGAACCCCAAGGTCCAGTCCGAACTGAACCAGAAGACCGGCGGCCTGCACCTGGTCCAGGAGTCGCTGGCCATTGATCACACCGCGACCATGGACCACCATGTCGGCGATCAGCTGCCGGCCGCGACGCCCACCTTCAACATCACCATGACGGTGACCGGGAAGGCCACCGCCTTCAACGATGCCGCCGTCCGGCAGCTGATTCAGCACGCTCTGCAAGGGAAGATCCCGTCCGGTCAGCAGCTGAGCGAACAACCGGTCAACACGAGCTATGAGGTGGTTTCCGCGAGCGCCGACGGGAAAGTCACCCTGACCGGACACGCCCGCGGCTTTGTGCGCCCGGTCTTCTCGCTGGCCGACATCCGGGCCCGCCTGAAAGGCCGGAGTCCGAACAGCGCCCGCCCGCTGCTCTCCGGGTTGCCCAGTGTGGTGGACGTCAACGTCCGCCAGGACCTGCCGTTGCCCTGGCTGCCGTTCTTCGCGTCCCGCATCGTGGTCAAGGTCCAGGAGGCGACCGGCGGCTTCGCGTCATGACCGGCCGCGTGCTGGGCATCGACCCGGGCACGGTCCGGATCGGCCTGGCCCTCAGTGACCCCTCGGGCGTCATCGCCTCGCCCCTGAGCGTCCTGACCCGTCGATCGGCGGCGGAGGATATGGCGGCCCTGCGGACCCTGGTCGCGGAGCACGAGGTGGAACGGGTGGTCATCGGTCTGCCCCGGCTGATGGATGGTAGGCTGGACGCGGCGGCCGCCGCCGCCCAGGAGTTTGGCACCCAGCTGGCGCGCGCGACCGGGCGGCCCGTGGAATACTGGGACGAACGCCTGACCACGGTGGCTGCGGAGCGATACCTGGTCGCCCAGGGCAAGCGACGCCGGCAACGGCGGGCGGAAGTCGACCGGATGGCGGCGGCCCTGCTGTTGCAGAGTTATCTCGACTACCGGGGAAGTCGGGGGTCAGGAGGCTGACAATGATCGAGGAGCCCGAGGCCGACGGCGAGCTGGAGACCATCGAGCTGGTCAACGAAATCACGGGCGAAGAGGAAACCTACCTGGTCCACGATGTGGCCGAGATCGAGGGGCAGACGTATTACGTGCTCCAGGCCGAGGCCGACGCCGACCGCGTCCTCGTGCTGCGCCGGGAGGGGGAGTCCCTGGTCACCCTGGACGAGGACGAGCACGAGCGGGTGATCTCGCAGCTGGAAGAGTACGAAGAAGCCGACGAGGACGAAGACGAGGATGGCGCCCATCACCACAACTAGACCTCTTGGAGGTCGCGCCTGAGGCAGTCGCCACCCGGTCGGCCGAAGCGGCGCGGCTGCCGGTCCTGTCTTGGCGCCGGCCTCTTCCTGATCGTCCTGATCCCCTTCGCCCTGGTGCTCCCGGCGGTGGCGGCGTATGCCTATGTCGACCGCCAGATCCACACCCCGCCAAACCCCGGCACTGGCAAGGTGCGGGTCGTGATCCCGCTGGGGGCCACCTTTCACGAGACGGCTGGCATCCTCCACCAGGCCGGCCTGGTGGACAGTGAGCTGGTGTTCGACTGGTATGCGCGGTACCGCCACCTGGATCGCAGTGTCGAAGCGGGCGCCTACCAGATGGATCGCAACTGGAACATGGACCAGCTGCTGCTGGTCATGCAGAAGGCCGTGCCCGATGAGATCTTCATCACCATCCCGGAGGGGTACACCATCCAGAAGACCGCCAAGCGGCTGGATACGGGCGGTGTCATCAAGGGGTCCGAGTACATCGCCCTCGCGACCGGGAGCAGCTTCGACCAGAAGTTCGCGTTCCTCAAGGGCCGGCCGGCCGGGGCCAGCCTGGAAGGCTTCCTGTTTCCCGACACCTACCTGGTTCCCAAGGACGCGACCGCCAAAGACCTGATCACGCTCCAGCTCACCCAGTTCGACAAGGTCTGGACCGACACCCGCCAGGCCCAGGCGACCCAGCGAAAGCTCAGCACCCTCCAGATCGTTACCCTGGCATCGCTGATCGAGCGCGAGGCGCGGTTCGACGACGACCGGGGGAAGGTGGCCAGCGTCATCTACAACCGGCTGGCCGCCGGCATGTTGCTGCAGATCGACGCCACCGTGTTGTACGCCAAGGGCGTCTGGCAATCAACGGTCACGGTGAACGACCGGAAGATCGACTCGCCCTACAACACCTACCTGCATCTCGGCCTCCCGCCGGGGCCGATCGCCAATCCGGGGACCAAGGCCCTTGACGCCGCCCTCAACCCCGCCCAGACCGATTACTACTACTATCTTTCCGATCCCCAGGGGCACAACCACTACGCCCGCACCCTCGAGGAGTTCGGCCGGCTCCTCAAGCAATACGGCCTCTCCTGACCAGGCTCGGGCAGGCAGCCGCGTGCTGCTGCTCGGCGATCCGGTCGGTCACTCCCTGTCGGCGGCCTTTCAGAATGCCGGCTTCGGGGCGGCCGGGATCGCGGCCGTCTACCTGCCGCGCCAGGTGTCGCCGGCGGACCTGCCCCAGGTGCTGGACGAAATCCGCCGGGACCCGGACGTACTGGGCGCCAACGTGACCATCCCGCACAAGATCACGGTCGCCAGCCTGCTTGACGGCCTGGGGCCGGACGTCCAGCAGCTGGGAGCGGTGAACACCCTCAGCCACCGCGGGCAGGTGCTGGTGGGGTGGAACACCGACCGGACCGGGTTCGCCCAGGCGCTGGAGGATGCCGGATTCGACCCAAGCCGCCGGGCGGCGCTGGTGTTGGGCGCCGGTGGGGCGGCCCGCGCCGTCGTGGATATGCTGCGGTCCACAGCCTCACGGGTGTGGGTGGCCGCCCGCAACCTGGAGCAGGCCCGGCGTCTCTGCCGGGACCTCAACGTGGAGGCGGGCGGGCCGACACCGCTTGGCTCGCTCAAGCTGGTGGTCGGCCGCGTCGACCTGATCGTGAACGCCACCCCGGTTGGCATGGACGGGCACAGCCTGGTGTTCCCGGCTGACTGGTTGACTGCGGATCACTTCGTCTTCGACCTGCTTTACAATCCCCCCCTGACTCCTCTGGTCCGGGCGGCCCGCGACCATGGCGCCCGCGCCGTCAACGGGCTGGCCATGCTCCTCTACCAGGGGCTCGCCTCTTTCGAGATATGGACCGGGCGGCCGGCTCCCGAGGCGGCCATGCGGGCGGCCTTGGAGCGCGCCGTCCTGGGGAGTGCCGCGACGTGACGGCGCTGATCGCGGTGGGCTGGGGCC
>DASQAY010000220.1:0-2154 GCA_035635515.1 Candidatus Eiseniibacteriota bacterium
TGACGGCTCCGGAGCCGCCACCGGCAGCCAGTGGGTTCTGGTAACCACGAGGCGACTCTCACGTTGTTTAGAGCGTGCCCGCCCGACTGGTCCTGATCGCGACCGCAAGCGTTTGCCTGGCCGCCTGCGCGGCCTTACACGGCCCAGCCGCCGAGAACCCGAACGTGATTCCCTGGGTTTCGACAGGCGCTGCCTACCACCCAAACGAAATCACGTCCCCTCGACGGGTGCTTTCGCCTGATCAGGCAGCGAATGCGATTAAGGCTACGGTCGCTCAGGCGGATCCGCTGCTGCTGCCCACGGCGATCCCAGCGGATTCTGACGCCTACCTGGCTGCCGATCGCAGCCGTTTCAACGTGACCTACGTCAGCAAGGCGACCGGTCAGCGCGTGTTCGTCAGCGTTGGGATGACGGACCTGCCGCCTCTCGGGCCACATTCTGCCGTCTCGACTACGCCGTTCCGCACGACCCTGGCCCGATACGGGGTCGATGACCCATCCCTCGCGGGCAGCTACCGATCCCTGATCTGGACTGAGCCAGGCACCTGGACGGGGCAGGCCGATGTCCAGGGGGTGCCGTACTTCCTCAGCGCCACCGGCATGACCGATGTCCAGTTCTGGCAGCTTGCCAATTCCGTCGGTCCCATTCCGTGGCCGCCCGTTCCGGGGCCATGCCAGGCCGCCGACCTGGACGCCGTCTTCGGGGGCGGGAACGGAGCGGGGGGCCACGTCATTTACTCGCTTTTGTTCGGCAACCATGGAACGGCACCATGTTCCCTCCAGGGCTACCCGCAGCTCTTCCTAACGTTGGAAAACGGGTCCGCCGTGGCCAATCGCCAGATCGACTCGAATCCAATGGTTCCCGTGCCCGCCGCTCCGGTTGTTCTTCAGGCAGGGTTGCCTGCTCCGGTGCCGAACCACCCGGCCGCGGGCCATGCGGCGTTGGTCTTCGAGTGGAACTACTGCCCCGGACCGGCGCCAATGGTCACGGGACTGGTGCTGAATCTGCCTGGTGGTGGAGGGAGGATCGCCGCGCGGCTAGGCCAGTGGGGGCCCGGATGGCTATCACCATCCCGGTGCGATGACCCGTCCCAGGGACAGGTTCTCGAGGTCGGACCGTTTCAAGCCGCCAGTCCCAGCGAGCCGGGACAGCCTCCGCCGGTGCAGCTCGCGGTTGGCCTGCACGCGCCGTCGTCTGTGGTTGTCGGACAGCCTCTCCGTTACGAGGTCACGCTGACCAACGTCTCGGGCGCGCCCTTCCACTTCGACCGATGCCCTCCCTATCGAGAGGCGATGGATACGGTGCCGAGAAAACAGGTGCTCGGCATGTACCAGCTGAACTGCGTGCCAGTTGGCACCCTCGCGTCAGGTGGAACGGTGACCTTCGCCATGGTGCTCGAGATCCCCGCCGATGCGCCGACCGGGCTCCAGCTGTTGTCCTGGCGTTATGGCGATTTCCTCACAGACGGCAGTGCAGCGACGGACATCACCATCAGCGGCCGCTGACGAGTGGGCGGTGCACCCCACCCTAACCCTCCTGAGGGGAGGGACATTCGGCAGTGGAATAATCGTCGGGCAGGCCGACTTGTCCCGAATGACAGATGGAACCCAAGGAAATTCTCGAGCGCTACAACACCATCGCGGTCGTAGGCCTGTCGCGCGACCCCAGCAAGAGCGCCCACAGTGTGCCACGGACGCTGCAGGCTGCCGGCTTCCGCATCATTCCGGTCAACCCCTTTGCCGACACCCTGCTGGGCGAGAAGGTTTATCGCCGCCTGGCGGACATCCCCGAACCGATTGATGTGGTCGAGGTCTTCCGCCCGTCGGCAGAGGCGGCCGGGGTGGCCCGCCAAGCAGTGGCTGTGGGCGCGAAGGCTCTGTGGCTGCAGCTCGGGTTGACGTCACCGGAAGCACGAGCCATCGCCGAGGGCGCCGGGCTGGAGTACGTTGAAGATCGCTGTATGGCGGTGGAACGGGCGATCCACCGGATCACCAAGCACCCGGTGGCTGGCTGATGAGCGAGCTGGACGACTTCCGCAAGGCGAAGGACGACTTCTTCGGCCGCGATCATCAGTCGCCGTTGACCCCTGAACAGCGCCGGGACTTCCGGGGCCTGGTCTATTACCCGGAGAATCGGGCGTTGGTGGTGAAGGGC
>DASQAY010000221.1:0-4479 GCA_035635515.1 Candidatus Eiseniibacteriota bacterium
CAGTAGCGAAAGGCGCCGCTGGCCACTGCGTCCATGGCGTACCGGATGGTGCCATCGCGCAACCCGGTGATCGTTCCCGCCCAGTCGACGTTGATGCGCTGGTACTGATGGTGGGCTCGCAGGCGGACGGTGAAGTGATCGGGGGCGACGTCGTACTTGAAGTCCGAGTAGGTGGCCGGGATGGTGTTCCAGACCTCGTCGCGCACCGCCACGTAGATGCGCCGCACGACCTCCACCCCGTCCACCCGGATGTAGCGCAGGTCGCCCTCTTCGAGCAGGGCCGTAAGCGGACCGGCGCGCAGCTCCCGCCGTTCGACCGGTGGAGCGTTGCGCCCGTGCCAGAGTTGGAAGCGAGACAGTGTCACCATGGACGGACCTCCTTCGCCGGGAACGGTTCCAGTACCGTCTGCCGTTGTAGCATCCGTCCTCCCGGGATGTCAACGTTCATCCCCACGCCGGGCGCCCGGAGCCGGTAATGTCCGGGGTCAACCAACAAGATCAGGGCACCGTTTGCCGCCAATTGACGCCGGGCGGGGCTGGGCCCTATAGTGCTGGAAACGTTTGCTGACCGGGGGCCCGCGAGCATGGGAGTTGAGAGGGGATAGCCCTCCCAGAGGAGTAGAAGAGGTATGGGAGCGAGGAAGGCGTTGGTCCTGGCGTCGGTGGCGGTTCTGGGTCTACTCGGCTCGGCGTGTGGAACGAGCAGCACCCCGCCCGCTGCATCACACACCGGGGCGCCATATACCGCGAAGTTCAGCTGGGGCCAATTCACCCTGGCCTCGTCGATCGCCACCAAAATAGACAAGAAGCAGCCGCTCAACTTCGTCCTCTCCTTCCAGACCCTGGCCACCGTGGGCGCGCCGGTCAATCTGCTGGCCGGCATGCGTCAGGCCGCCGCCGACGTGAAAACCCAGTACGGCGTCACGGTGAACGTGCGCCTGATCGGTCCGCCCAATACGGACCCGGTTGCCCAGATCTCGCAGGTCCAGCAGGCCATCAGCGCGGGCCAGGTCGATTGCCTGGCGGTGGAGCCCGTCACACCCGACGCCTTCGTGCGGGTGATCAACCAGGCGATCGACGGCGGGGTCCCGTCCTACACCGTCAACACGGACAGCCCCGACTCGCATCGCTTCGCCTACAGCGGCGCCAACGACTCGTTCCCGCCCACAGGTCAATACCAGATGGGGCAGGTGTCGGGGCAATACACCATCCAGTGGCTGAAGGATCACAACACGACCCCGAAGGTCGCTGCGCTGGTGACCGGCGACACGACCGCTCCCTGGGCGCAAGGTCGCATGCAGGGATGGATGGACACGATGAAGGCGGCGTTTCCCAGCCTGCAGTTTGTCGGGACGCCGACCAACGCCCTGTCCACCGGCTATGATCCGGCCGGCATCTACTCCCAGGTGGCGGCCTTCATGAACGGCCACCCCACCGTGGACCTGTACTTCGACTCGGATTGGGGCGCCAAGACGATCGGCAAGCTGATCACGGACCGCGGCCTCAAGGGCAAGATCAACACCATCGGGTACAACGTGGACACGACGTACCTGGATGAGGTGACCAGTGGCGACGTGATGGCGACCGTGGACCAGCGGTTCGACCAGCAGTCGGCGGGCTTCGTCACGGGATGCGCCGCGTTCCTCCTCAAGGGCACCGTCCCGGGTTCGTTCGCCTACGTGCAGCCGACGGTCGTAACCCAGAGCAACGTGGCCGACGTGAAGGCCCGACTGGCCAAGGAGATCCAGCTGGGCGCCTGACCGCGCAGAGCCCGTCGTGACGTCCCTCCAGGTTCGAGGAGTCCGCAAGCGCTACGGCGAGACACATGCCCTGCGAGGGCTCGACCTCGACGCCCTCGCAGGGGAAGTGCTGGGGATCGCGGGCCCCAACGGCGCTGGCAAGAGCACATTCGTCAGGATCCTCGGGGGCGAGGAGACACCGGACGCGGGCGAAATCCTGCTGGACGGCGTTCCCTTCACGGTCGCCGAACGGCGGGGGAGCGTGGCCATCGTCCACCAGGAGCCTCAGCTCTTTCCCAACCTGACGGTGACCGAAAACCTCCTGCTGAACCGGGGGAGCGACGGACCGTTCCGGCCACGGGCGACCGGCCGGGAACGCCAGGTCTTGTCGGAGCTCAACCTGCAGCGGGTGGCGGACCGCCCGCTGGAATCCTGCTCGCTCGTCGTGTGGCAGCTGACCGAGATCGCCCGGGCTCTGCTTCGCGATGCCCGCCTCTTCCTTTTCGATGAACCGAACTCCGCCCTGGCCGACGAAGAATCGGAACAACTCTTCGGGCACATCCTGCGGATGAGGGAGCAGACTAACCGGATCGTGATCATCGTCTCCCATCGCCTCCGAGAACTCGTTCACTATTGCGACCGGGTGGCCGTGGTCCGCGAGGGGGAGTGCGGGGCGGTCCTGGCGGGCACTGGCCTGACCGAGGAGGGGCTCGCCCGAGAGCTGGTCGTCGGCCAGCAGCCGGGAACGTCGGAGACCGGGAAATCCGGCGCACCAGGGACCCAACGGGGCGGCGAGGTGCTGCTCAGGCTGTCGGGGTGGACGCACCGGCGGCGACGCTTCCGGGACGTCGAGGTCGAGCTGCGCCCCGGTGACATTCTCACGGTGATGGGGGTCGAGGGGTCGGGGGCTCGCGAGCTGCTGCAATCGATTGCCGGGCTGGAACCCGCCCACGGCATTCGAGAGGTCGGTGGGCGGCGGGACGCGGCGGCCATCGACGCCTTCCTGGCGTACGTGCCGGCCGATCGCCGGACCGGGCTGTTCCCGAACTTCTCGATCGCGGCCAACCTGACCGCACGCCTGGGCATTCCAGCGGTGGCTTCGAGGTGGGGACGTCTCCTCACCAGACGCCTGTACGCGCTCGGCCGGCAGCTCATGAGCCAGTTCCAGATCCGGGCGCGCTCTCCGGGTCAGCCGGTGGGCACCCTGAGCGGCGGCAATCAGCAGAAGGTCGCCGTAGGATCGGCGAGCGCCAAAAAGCCGCGGCTGGTGGTGATCGAAGAACCAACCCGAGGAGTCGACCTCGGCACCAAGGCCGAGATCTACCACCAGCTTCGCCAGTTCGCTCGGGAAGGGAACGCCGTGCTCGCCTTCTGCACCGAGGTGCCCGAGGTGTTTGACCTCGGCCAGCGCGTGCGGGTGATGAGTCGAGGACATCTCTCCGACCCTTTCGATGTGGCTTCGGCGGGGAGCGTCCAGGACCTGGCTGGCCAGCTTGCGAAAATGACCGGGGCTGGGCCGAAGGCGTCGCAGGGATAGAAGCCGGGGCGGGACCGGGCGAGAGCAAGGGGTGGGAAGCGTCGAGTTGAGAGATGTCTACGGGTTCTGATCGGGACGCAGAGGTAGACCGCGGGCCGGAGGGGACCACCAGCCGGTCGACTGCGGGGGCAGTGCCAGCAGTGGGCGCCCAACGGATCCTGGGCCAACGCTCCGCCGCGCGGCTGACCGTGCTCAGGGGGATTTTCTTACGCCGCCTCAGCGGGCTGATCGCCGCCATCGTGGTGACCATGATCGTGTTCACCGCCATCAACAACTTCTTCCTGACCTACGTCAACCTCATCGGACTGGTCCGATCGATGAGCACGTTCACGATCATCGCCTTCGGGGAGACGCTGGTGCTGGTGTCGGGTGAGCTGGACCTGTCGGTAGGGGCCACCTACGGACTGGCGGCCATGACCTTTGGTCTCCTCTGGATGCACGGGACCCCCTTTGTGCTGGCGCTGGCCGCCGGCATCCTGATCGGCGTGCTCATCGGGCTGATCAACGCCTGGATCACGACGGTGGTCCGGGTGCCATCGTTCATCACCACCCTGGGCATGCTCAGCCTGGTCCAGGGTGTCACCTTCCTGATCAGCAATTCGCAGAGCATCAATCCGCCCAGCAAGCTGTCTGGCTTCGGCGTGTTCGAAGCCCTCGGCGGCCTCGAACTCCCATTCAAGATCCCGATCCAGATCGCCTGGCTGGCGGCGGTGGCGGCCATCATCGCCTTCTTATTGCACGGGACCCTGTTCGGCTTTCGCCTGGCCGCCATCGGGGGCAACCCGCAGGCGGCGCGGGTGGCGGCGCTGCCCATCCGGCGCTACAAGTTGTGGGTGTTCGCCATCGCCGGGGCGTGCGCCGCGCTGGCCGGGATCCTGGACTTCTCGTTCATCGGCTCGACCACTCCCAGTGCCGGGGCCAATCTGACCTTCCCGGTGTTCGCGGCGGTCATCATCGGTGGGGCCAGCCTGTCGGGCGGCCGAGGCACCGTGCTGGGGACGCTGATCGGGGCCTTCTTTCTCTCATTGCTGAGCAACGGGCTCTCCCTGCTCGGCGTGGGGGCATTCGCCCAGCTCATCTTCGTGGGGCTGGTGACCATCGGGGCAGTGGCGCTGGACCGCTGGACCACGGCCTGGGGCGGCGAAACCCAGAGCATCCAGTTATGAGGAATCTCTTCGACCTGCAGGGATCCGTGGCTATTGT
>DASQAY010000222.1:0-2082 GCA_035635515.1 Candidatus Eiseniibacteriota bacterium
CGCGATGGAACTGGTCAGGTTGGACGGCACCCGCGGCAGGTCGGCGGCCGTGTAGGCGTCGCCGTGGAACTCCGGCGGCAGCGGCAACTTGTTCTCGATTCCATGCAGGCCGGCCGCGATGGTGGCGGCGAAGGCGAGGTAGGGATTGGCATCCGCGCCCGGGATCCGGCACTCCACCCGCAGCCCTTCCCCATGGCCGACCACCCGGAAGCCGCAGGTGCGGTTGTCATAGCTCCACACCACCGAGGTGGGCGCGAAGGAGCCGGCCTGGTAGCGCTTGTAGGAGTTGACGTAGGGCGCGAAGAAGAGCGCGAATTCCTGGGCCAGGGCCATCAGCCCGGCCAGGTAGTGCTGGAACACCGGCGCCATCCCGTGCGGCTCGCCGCCCTTGGCGAAGAAGAGCGGCGTGTCGTGTTTGACATCCCAGAGTGAGGAATGGAGGTGCATGGAACTCCCGGCCTGGGCCATCGACCACTTGGCCATGAAGGTGACCGCCACCTGGTTCAGCGCCGCGATCTCCTTGACCCCGTTCTTGTAGATCACGTGCCGGTCGGCCATCTCCAACGCATCGGTGTAGCGGAGGTTGATTTCCTGCTGCCCGTAGCCCCACTCGCCCTTGCTGTTCTCGACGGGCACGGCGGCGCCCTCCATCCCGTTGCGGATCTGGCGCAGCAGCCACTCGGCCTTGGTGCCCTGCAGGATGTGGTAGTCCTCGATGTACCGGCCATAGGGCTCCAGGTCCTGGTAGCGTTTGGCCGCCGCCTGTTCGAAGGTGTCGCGGAAGAGGAAGAACTCCAGCTCCGAGGCAGTCTTGGGTTCCAGGCCAAGCTTGCGGGCTCGCTCCACCTGCCGGCGCAGGATGGTCCGCGGCGCAATCGCCACCGGCTCGCCCTCGAAGCTCTCCACGTCGCAGAAGATGAAGGCCGTCTTCTCCAGCCAGGGCAGGCGCCGGATGGTATTGAGGTCGGGCCGGCCGTGGATGTCCCCGTAGCCGCGCGACCAGCCGGCAAAGTTGAACCCTGGCAGCGGCTCATTGTCGACGTCCATGGCCAGCAGGTAGTCGCAGGCGTGCAGGCCCTCATCGACGTGGTCCAGGAAGTAGGCGCCCGTGAGCCGCTTGCCCATGGGCCGGCCCTGGAGGTCGCTGATGGCCAGGATCACGGTGTCCACCTCGCCGTCCTTGATCTGCCGGACCAGCTGCTCCAGCGACAGCTTGGCCGAGTGCCCCTGGGTTCGGCGCGTCTGTCCGTTGGTGCGCTCGGTGCGTCGGGTCGCGCGTCGCTCCGCCGGGGTGACGGTGCTGCGGGCCATGGGTCGCTCCTCCTCCCTACTCCAGGCTGATGAAGACGTTCTTGACTTCGGTGTACAGCTGCAGCGCGTGCATGCCCAGCTCCCGGCCGATACCGCTGCGCTTGTAGCCGCCAAAGGGCGCTTCCTGATGGACGCTCCGGGTGCTGTTGATGCTGATCACACCCGTCCGGACCGCTTTGGCCACCCGAAGCGCCCGCCCGATGTCGCGGGTCCAGAGCGAACCCGAGAGACCGTAAGGGCTGTCGTTGACCATGGGCAGCAAGTCGGCCTCGTCGGCAAAGGGGATGATGGCCAGTACCGGCCCGAAGATCTCCTCCTGGGCGATCCGCATCCGGCTTCCCACGTTGCCGAAGACGGCGGGCTCCAGGTAGCTACCCTGGGCCAATGCGCCCTGGGGGACCGCGCCGCCTATTAGGAGGGCAGCCCCCTCCCGCTGGCCGGCCTCGACGTAGCCAAGCACCCGCGCCCGCTGGTTAGTGGAGATCAGGGGGCCGATCTCGGTGGCGTCGTCCAGCGGATCGCCCAGGCGCAGCCGCTCCGTCCGCGCCGCCACCCGCTGGGAGAACTCCTCGACGATGCTGCGTTGCACGAATGCCCGGCTGCGGGCGCAGCAATCCTGTCCGGCATTGCCGAAGACGCTCCAGACCGACCCCTCGACCGCCTTGTCCAGATCGGCGTCGGCGAAGACGATGTTGGGGGACTTGCCACCCAGCTCGAGCGACACCCGGGTGATGTTGGGGGCGGCCTGCTGCAGGATGGCGGTGCCGGTGG
>DASQAY010000223.1:0-6709 GCA_035635515.1 Candidatus Eiseniibacteriota bacterium
CCCTGACCAGGCCTTTCTCGCCGCCCACCAGCCTTTGGCCCGCGTCTCCGCATACTGGCGCCAGCGCGCCGCCGCCGACGCCTGGTCCATTCATCTCGTCGGGCAACCCGGCGCTGGGAGGCGTCCTGCCCCGGACCGGACCGGCGAGTGCCGGCTATCCGCCCGGCGAGCCCCCCGGCGATGTCGAGGATGACACCGCGCCACCACCCCGGTCGGCCTCAGCGCCGGCCAACCCAACGTCACCCGCTGCCACGCCGCCGACACTCCCGGTGCCGTCCAGCGCGTCGGTGCCGAGCCCGGCGACCAAGCCAACCTTGCCGATTCCCACGCTGCCGCCACTCCCGGTGCCATCCATCGGGCCGTAGCCGGGCCCGAGATCTCGCGGCCGGACCCGCCACCCCGCAACGGCGCTAAGCTAGGCCCGAATCCGGGCTGAGTTGACGTTTGCCCTGATCGTCACTAGACTGCATCCAGTCGTCCGACCCCGCTGCACTCATGGATCAAGTTCACGTTGAAGCACCGGTGGGCACCACGGTCGGGACGCCGCTCGAGCGGGCGTTCGCCAGTGATTTCGCCATCCTGCTGAACTATGTCGCCCGCCTGACCGACCGCATCGACGAAGCGGGCGGCATCACGTGCGAAACCTTTCGCGAGATCGCCGAGCGCCGGGGGACGGCCCCCGCCGGCTTGCGAGCCGAACTCCTGCGGGTGGCCACCCAGCGCTGCCGAGACCTGGTCCGCCCCCGGCGGTGGTTCGGGCGCCGGCCCGCCGGCACCCTGTTGCTGGAGGGCTTCCCGGATGCGGATGCGCGGAAGGCCCTGCGCCGCGATACCGTGCAGCGAGCGCTGGCGGCCCTGGCGTTCGAGGAGCGGGCGACGGTTCTCCTTCGCGACTTCGTCCACCTGTCGTACCCGGAGATGAGCTACATCCTGGGTGTTCCGGAGCGGAAGCTGGTCCATGCCCTGGACCGCGGACGGGCCGAGCTCTCCGAAATCTATGACTACATCAAGTTCTGAGCGCGGGCGCTGTACGCGCATCTCCCCCAGCGCGGTCCTCGACGAACGCCTGGAGGGCAAAGACCTGGAGTGGGCACTCGATCACTTGAAGACCTGCGATGTCTGCCGCGACCGAGTCGAAGAGTTTCGCGAGATTGTCGTCCGGGTGGATCGGCTGCCGATCGCCGTCATCCCTCCAACCGTCCTGCGCGACGCCTATACGTGGGCCATCCCGGAAGGCCTGCGCACCGACCCTGACCTCGCCCTGGGCGCGATGGAGAGCCCTCTGGTAACCGCCGAGCCACGGCCGGAGCCGACCCGCTTCGAGCTTCCTCGGTGGGAGGCCAGGGCCAGAGAGGCTCCGCCGGCCCTCGGCCGCCCGGCGATTGCGGATGAGCCCTCACCACCGCCTCCCCCCCCGCCTCCACTGCCTACCCAGTCGCTCTTCCCACCGGAGGATGCGATTTCCACGCCAGTTCACGAAGTCGAGCTCGATTCGCACCGCCAGGAGGCCAGGCCGCCGTCGGAAGAGACCGTGGCCGAGGAATCACCACCCCTCACACCGGACGCCCGTCGCGAAGCGCGGGTGGCGACCATGACCCGCGTCTCGGTCGGCCTGGTGGCCGCGGCCTGCGTGGTGCTGGCCGGCTTGCTGTACGTGGATGGCGGACTCCTGACGGCGTTTCGTTCACGGCCCTCCCCATCACATCCGGCGTCGGCCAGCCCCAGGAGCTCAGCAGCCGCCAGCGTCAAGCCAAGCCACGCGCCCTCGCCGTCGGCATCGATCGCCCCCACCGCGTCCGCCCCGGCCGCCATCGCCACCCTGGGGGATGGGGTGGCGGGGGGCCAGGTCTTCAGGATCCGGCTGGGTACCGCGGATCCTCGTTTCACCCGCCTGGTCTTCGACATGAACGCGCCGGGCCTGCCGGCCATGACCATCACGCAACCCGATGCCCAGCATCTGGTTGTCACCTTCAAAGACACGACTGGAGCCGGCACCCCGGTGGGCGGCCTCCACACCGTGCGGCTGGCGGCTGTCGAACCGGCCGTCCAGCAAGGCAACGACCTGGTGTTTACCATCGACCTGGCCCGCGCGGTCCAGGTCAAGGCCTTCACGCTGACCGGACCGCCGCGCCTGGTGCTCGACCTCTACTAGCCCGGATCGGGCGAAGCCCGGATCCACCGAGCGGACGAAGCAGATTGGGATGCGGGGCGAGATGAGCCGAAGGCGGCGACGAGCACGCGAAGGCGCGCACCCGTCGGTGCGTAACTGAGCGGGCGCAGGAGCCAACGCACGGATCGCTCGCATCCGCGCCCAAGATGCAAGTTCGTTTCGGTGGATTCGGGCTAAGACACCCTCCCTACCCCTCCCTCCAGGGAGGGGACTTGAGTGGCTAGTTGAGCGACGCTCGCCCGGCGACGCCTGACTGCTTCTGGCGCAGCATCTCCCGCAGCAGCGTGAGCTCGCGCCGCAGCAGGGCCAGCTCGGCGCGCAGCCGCTCGTCGGTCCGCGGGTACTGCAACAACGCCTGCTTCTGAGGTAGTTGCAGGGTCAGGGTGCCGGCGACCAGGTAGGACAGCAGCTCTGGATCGATCGGGGGTTCGAACGGCTGGGGCTGCTCGTTGACCAGTTCCCGCAGCAGGTTCGAGTACTCGCGAAAGGCGGTGGCCGCCGCCTCTGTCAGCTCGCCGATCCCGGCCCCCTCGTCGCCGGCCTCGGGAAGGATTTCGATCCTCGCCCGCAAATAGGGCCGGTCGGTGGCCGTCTCCAGGATCCGAAAGCGGGAAGCGCCGGACACCAGGAGGTTCATCCGGCCGTCCTCCATGCGGTCGATCCGCACGATCTTGGCCAGGGTGCCGATGTCATAGGGCAGCGCCGGACCCGTCTCCAACCCCTCGCGGATACCGACCACGCCGAAACTGTGGCCCGCCTCCAGGCAGTCCGAGATCATGACCCGGTACCGGTCCTCGAAGACGTGCAGCGGGAGGGGCAGGTGCGGAAACAACACCGTGTTGAGCGGGAACAGGGGTAGCCAGTGCGCCGCCATCTCAAACCTCGGTCAGCCGGCTGCGGATGCCGCCTGCTGGGCCACCGGAGCCTCGAATCGCTTGCGCCGCACAATCAGGGTTCCCAGGGCGGCGCCGCCCAGGAGGACGGCGATGGGAACCAGCAGCGACGGGCGCATCGCATTCAGGTACGCCGTGGCAAACGCATCGTGGGCGGCTTCGCGGATGGTCTGGGCGGCCTGGGGTGGCACAGTGGGTGGGAGCGTCAGGCTGCGCCGCGGCCCCACCTCGAGCGCGCCGCCGGCGCCCGAGAGTCCGGCGATGAACTGACGGCGAAAGGCAGCCGGGATGCGGCTGGCGAAGGCCTGCGCCTGGACCGTCAATTGCGAGGCGAGCTCGTTCTGGAGAATCGCGCCCACCGCCGCGCTGCCGAGGGCGCCGCCAACCTGGCGGATGGTGTTCAGCACGCCGGAGGCAGCGCCGGCCATGCGGCCCTCGACCTGTCGCATCGTCACCGTGGTCATGGGCGCGAACGTGCAGCCCAGGCCCAGCCCCGCCACCATGGTCGGGATCGTGAAGGTGAACTGCGTCGAACTCAGCCCGGCTGACCAGAGCACCAGGCCCATCCCGGTGGCGAAGAGGGTCAGCCCGCCGATCAGGATGTACTTCCCCCCGAACCGGTCGGTGAGGCGGCCGGCGATGGGCGCCACCACCATGGACACCAGCGACATGGGAGCGAAGGTCAGCCCCGCCTTGAGCGCGCTGAATCCGAGCACCGATTGGAGAAAGATGGTCAGTGGCAGGAAGAGGCCCATCATCCCGAAGGAGACGATGGCCGCCAGCAGGTTGCCAATCGTGAAATTCCGCTTCCGGAAGAGGACGAACGGCACCAGCGGTTCTTCCCGGCGCCGCTCCCAGAGAACGAAGAGGCCCAGCAGGACGGCGCCGAGGACGAAGGTCGTCGGGATACTGATCAGGCCCCAGTGGCCGCCGGCGAGGTCAAAGGTGGCGGTCTCGGTCAGCGGGCCCCAATGGTAGCGCTGGCCTTCGATCAGCCCAAAGACCCCCAGGAAGAGCGCGGCGCTGATGAGCAGCACCCCCACCAGGTCCAGACTGTGCCGGCGGTTGAAGCGGAGCTCGGGCAGGTACCAGGCACCCAGCGCCAGCGCGGCCACGCCGACCGGGACGTTGACCCAGAAGACCGCCCGCCAGTCGTAGTTGGTGACCAGGAAGCCACCCAGGGTGGGACCCGTGACCGACGCCACGCCGGCCACCGCGCCCCAGACGCCAAACGCGGCGCCTCGCCGCTCCGGCGGGAAGATGTTGGTCAGCATGCTCAACGTCTGCGGCGTCAGGATGGCGCCCCCAACGCCCTGCGCGATCCGGGCCGCGATCAGCACGCCCGGCGTGGGCGACAGGCTGCAGGCAATGGAGGCCAGGGTGAAGACGACGAGCCCGATCAGGAACATCAGCTTGGGCCCGAACATATCGCCCAGCCGGCCGGCGGTGATGAGCAGCACCGCGTACGTCAGGATGTAGGCGTTCAGCACCCAGAGGATCTGATCCAGGCTGGCGTGCAGGTTGTCGATCATGCTCGGGATGGCGATGTTGACGATGGTCAGGTCGAGCAGGATCATGAAGAACCCGAGGCACAGGATCAGGAGCATGAACCACGGGTTGCGCGTGCGCGAAAACGACGGCGCCGATGCCATCAGGCCAGTCTAGCTGCGTGATCTGTGCCCGCGCCAATCGGAATAGACCCTAGTTCGTCGCATCGCGCCACTGATAGTAGAGACCAACTGCCGGCAAGAACCAGGGGGTGCCGCGATAGAGCGGGACCAGCGGGAAGTCCATCGTCAAGAAGGGGGGCAGTGGCTCGCCGCTGATGAAGGCAGCCGCCTGCCGGCCGAAGGCGGTGGCCATGGCGACGCCGGTGCCGCAATAGGCCAGCGCATAGGTGATGCCGTCGATCCTCCCGATGTGCGGCAGCCGGTCGAGGCTGAAGCCCAGCCGCCCACCCCAGGCGTGGGTCACCCGCACACCGCCCAGCTGCGGATGGACCCGCAGCATGGCGCGGTAGAGCCAATCGCGGGCCAGGGGAATGGTGGTGGGGGCAAAGCTGGCGCGGCCGCCGAAGAGCATCCGATGGTCCTCCAGCAGGCGCCAGTAATACAGGAAATTCTTCGTGTCGAAGAACATCCGGCCGCGCGGGCTGAGGGTGCGCGCCAGTTCCGGTTCCAGCGGTTCGGTCGCAATCAGATAGCTCCCCACCGGCACCACCCGCCGCTGGATGGCCGGCACCAGCCCGGTCGTGTACCCATTGGTGGCCACCAGCACGTGCGCGGCAGACACCGACCCGCGCGGAGTCCCGACGCGAAACCCACCGCCCGGCAGGCGCGTCAGGTCCGTGGCCGGCGTTCGCTCGCAGAGGATGGCCCCGGCGCGGCGCGCCGCGCGCACCAGGCCGGCATGGTATTTGGCCGGCTGGAGCCCGCCGCCCACCTCCACCAGCAGCCCGCCATGGTACGCCGGGGAGCCGATCTCAGACTCCAGCTGGTCGCGCTCCAGGAACCGAACCCGGTCGCCAAAGACTCTGGCCTGGGTCGGGAGGCCGGCCTTGAGGGCGGCCGCGTGCGGCGGCCGATAGGCGAGCTCGAGATGTCCGCTAGCGCGATACCCGCAGTCGATGCCCTCCTGGGCGATGGTCCGCTCGACCAGCCCGACCGCATCGAGGCTGTATTGGGCCAGGGCCAATCCGTCCTCGCCGAACCGCCGGAGGAGCGTCTGGAGCCCCGCCTTTAGCCCGGGGAGCACCATTCCGCCGTTTCGGGTGCTGGCGCCGAACCCCAGATGCTCCTGCTCCAGGACAACGGCCACCTTGCCTCGGCGTGCCAGCTCGCAGCCCGCCACCACGCCCGTGTAGCCCCCGCCGATGACGACCGCGTCGGCCCAGTCCGGGGGGCGTTGCTCCGGCAGGAGCTCCTGACCGGCGTCGTCCCACCAGAAGGGCTGCTCGGCGTAGGCGCCAGCGAGCGGCGTCACGCCATGGAGTTGACGCTGGAGTTCGAGCGCAGCACCCGGGTCATCGCCGCGGACACTTCTGCCGGCGTCCGATCGGCGTTGATAAGCAGGAGCTTGCCCTGGCCCCGGTAATAGTCGATCAGCGGAGCCGTCTGCTGGAGAAAGACGTCGATGCGGTGGGCGATGATGTCTGGCTGGTCGTCGCTGCGCTGGATGAGTGGAGCGCCGTCGCGGGCACAGGTCCGCGGACCGCGGGCCTCCTCCGCCGTGAGGCTGTAAACGGAGCCACAGGTGGGACAGAGGTATCGGTGGCCGAGCCGGTTCATGAGCGCATCCCGGCCGATCTGAAGATAGAGCACCCGGTCGATCGGCTCCTGCAGTTCGGCCAGCATCTGGTCGAGGACCTGGGCCTGGGCGACCGTGCGGGGAAAGCCATCCAGGATGAACCCGTGCTCAGTGTCCGGTTCATGCAGGCGGTGGCGGATGAGATCGATAACCAGGGCATCAGGAACCAATTCGCCGCTATCCAGGTAGCGCCGGACCTCCAAGCCGAGATTCGTCCCGGCCTCGCGTTGGGCCCGCAGAATGTCACCGGTGGCGATGGACGGCGCTCGGTATGTCTGGCTCAGCTGGCTGGCCTGGGTGCCCTTCCCGGACCCGGGCGGACCCAGCAGCACCAGGTTCA